>CAZPNJ010000128.1:0-6189 GCA_964587765.1 uncultured Prevotella sp. | reverse complement strand
TGCCTTTGCCGTCGGCTTTGGTCAGGCAACCGTCGTAAGTTTTACCGGCAAACAGTCCCTTTTTGTCAGCACCGCGACTTGTTTCGTACCAAGTCCATGCGTGGGCAGCGTGAACACTTACGCAGAAAGGCATGTCGTACTTTTTGCAGGCATCAGCCCAGCCTTGCAAAATGTCTTTCTTAGGTCCCATGTTGACCGTGTTCCAAGGTTGGTATTTGCTCTGCCACAAGTCAAGGTTATCGTGGTGGTTAGCCAGTGCCATGAAGTATTTGGCTCCCGACTCCTTATATAGTTTAATAAGGCGCTCTGGGTTCCAGTTCTCTGCTTTCCACTCGTTAATCCAATCTTTAAAGCCGAACTCTGATTGCGGACCGCGCGTAAGTTTGCTGTAACGGTACGGGTCTGAACCCTCTTCGTACATACCGCGAGCGAACCAGTCGCCATACTCAGGCTGGCACTGCGGTCCCCAGTGTGCCCATATACCGAACTTGGCGTTGGTGTACCACTCAGGTGCTTTGTAGTCTGAAAGCGACTCCATTGTGCCCTCGTACTTTCCGTTAATGTGTGGCTCTTTATCGGTGTTTACGTGTATCTTCACGTCACGAATAACCTTTATTTTATCGCCTGACAGGTCAACGGCAAACAAATGTGGGCGTCTGATTGTTCTGCCATTAACGCTACTGTGGCTGTGAACTGACATAAGCCAACGACCGTCAAACGTCTGGAACAGCATGGCGTGGCCGAAGTTAGGCGGTGTGATTGGCTCCTTCTCTTGAACCCACGGGCCGTCAAGTGTGCCGCTCTCTGAGTAGGCTACGCCCTGTGTGTATAGCCCGAACACCCAACTTGTCCACAACATTCCGAGTTTGCCCGTAGCGGTGCGGAAGAGCCACGGTCCGTCAGTAACCTTGTTGGGCACTTCCTTGCCGTCGCGCATCTCCTTGCTCCAAGGGCTGTCGCTTGAGCGAAACAATACTTTTCCTTCGCCGATGGTGCCGCTGAGGTCGGGTTTCAGCTGTATCTTTTCAATGGTTCCGTTCCAGTTGGCAAGCCATTCGCCGCAATATATCATGTAGGGCTTGTTGTCGCGGTCAACCCAGAAAGTGCCGTCGAGCGTGGGGCGATTGGCTGGCAGATACTCAGCGTCGCCAAACGGACGGTACGGACCTTCAGCCTTGTCGCTTACCAACACGTGACTTGAACGGCGCTCTATGTCGTTGCCTTTATAGTTGCCTATTATCTTGTTGCGGTTGGTAAAGGTTGCGAAATAGTAGTACTTTCCATTGTAATTGTGCAGCTCTGCCGCCCAAATCATTGGATTTTTCCCCATCCAAGAGGCATCGTCCGTAAACGCTACCTTATACGGACCGGTCCAGCTTTTTAGGTCGGGACTTTTCCAAAGCATGCCTCCCGTTCCGGTCATGTAATATGTTTTAGTGGCTTTGTCTGCCAAGATGCACGGGTCGCTCATTATTATTGAGTCGATTGGCACGGTGCGCACTTTCGGCTTCTGGGCAAAGCCGTTTGCAGCCACGGCTATCAGCAACACTGCCAATGCCGTAAGTCGGTTGAAATAGTTTTGTCGTTTCATTGTTTTGTGTAAGATATGATGGTTTTATATTTATTCTGTCGCATTGACGAACTTACCTTCCTCGGTCATGCCCGCCACTGATAATTTAACGCGCGTTTCGCGACAATTATTGTACGCCCGTGCGTTGAATGTTCCGTTAGCGTCGAGATGGGCGTTGGGATTCCAGTAAAGCGTGCGGCGATAGTCAGTAGGCTCTTTTGGCTGCGCCTTGCTATAGTCGGGCTGGTACATCTGTTCGGGATATACAAAGCCGTGCATCACATAGCGTCGGTCACGATAAGTGTATTGCACCATGTCGTCAGCGAAGTTAACCGCCTGCACGGCAATGTCCTCACGGTTTACGCTTTCAGACAGTCGTATGTCGGCGTTGCGAGGCTCAAAGTCGGTGTAAAATCTGAACTCCTTAATGCGTTTCAGCTTTGTGTCTTTCAGTATCTTGCTCTTTGCCATGTGCGACTCGTATATGCGCTCATCTTCATAGTTTACTATGTCTATGGTGCGGCCGTTCAGCAGCGTGCGTATGTTAAAACTGTTGTGGCGGCCCATATTGCCATACAGTGCCTTACAAGCTTCGTAGGGGAAGCGGCTTATGTTGAATATGCCCCAGCTCAATCCTCGGTCGGTCACCTCGTTGTACAGTTCGTATGCGTCGGCAATGTAGGCGGGCTTGCTGTAGTCAACGCCTCGGCGGCCGCGACGCTTTGCATCCACGTTTACGTTTTTCAGCAAGTAAACACCGTCTTGCATGTCGGTGTGCGTGGTTTGTTGCTTTTCCTCGTTAAGGAAATTCAGTGGCTGATGTGTCTGATAGTAGCTGTAGGGGTGGGCGAATACGGGATAGAACATATCCAACTTCACATAGTAATCGGGGTAAGAGTCTTCGTCCATAAACTTCTTGTCGTTGTGCGATTGCATGTTTCGCTTCAGTGAATCTTTCTGTGAATAAGCCTTTATAAACAGTATCGCATCGTCATAAAACGCCGGCACTTGAAACAGGAATCTTCCGCCGTTATTAGTCATTTGCACGCTGCCGGCGGTCTGTCCGCCCTTGTTTACCTCTGCCTCTACGTACACTTCCTTTTTCAGTGTGCCGTGGTTTACGCCAAGGTTAACGTTATCTCCCTCAGCGAACACTTGCTCTGGGTCAAAGCCGTCGTCGCCATTAGCGTCCTGCTCGCCCTCGTCCTCGCCGGAGGTGCCAAGCAGTTCCTTTTCGCCGTCGCTGTTGGTAGTTTTCACGCTTATGCGCTCAAGGCGTTCCTCTTCGGTCAGTTGCCTGTTCATCTGGTCTATGTTGCCCATATCAAGGTGCGACAATCCCAACATCTTATTTACCGAACCCTCTATCGTGAAGTATCGCTCAGGCTGGTATCTGTATTTCCTTACGGGTTGGTATTTGCGCCAGCCTTGCACCAAAAGTAGCATATCAAGGGCGTTGAGATGCTCTGCGTCGTTAGCCTCGAAATAGTATTTGGGGTTAGCCACAAAGCCTTTCAGGTCAGACGTCAGCAGCATTTCCTGAAGCATATCGCCCGTGTCGTAGGTCGGCTCGTCGGTTTGTGCGTCTCTGAGCGCTATCGATACCACAGCGTCGGCCTCGCCGCCCGTTATGTTTATGTCAATGGAGCTGTATGGCTGATAGTCCAGTTGGTCAGTCGTGGCTTTCAGCTTAGTTGTGCGGTCATTGTGGTTAACGAATAGCATTCTTGATGCCAGCACATCGCCGTCGGCGGTCATCACCAACAGCTCGTTCATGCCAGAGGGCATCTGTTCTGTTCGTATTGTAATCTGACGCTTGCCGCCGGTGGTCAGGAATTGGTTCATCAGGCCTCGGCAAGTGGTCACCACCGCAAGGTCTTTGCCCTGATACAGTTTGCTCGTGTTGAGGCTTAGGCGTATCTCCGTGGCGTCAGTGGCAGTCTGACTGATGCGCATGGTTACACCCTCGTCTTGCGTCTTGGGCAACTTAAACGTCCAGTCCTTTCCCTTCCAGTTAAATACGGCTTTCAGCGCCTCGCCCGTAGGCGTAATCTCAAACGTGCCTCTGCCCATGTATGTGGTTCGTATGCTTTGCCCTGCAATGTTGCCGCTTATGTTTACGGCTTGCCCCTGCTGGTCGGTACATTCAAAGGCTATGCGGTTCGGAAGTCCCTGCACCAAGTTTCCGCCTTCGGGGTAGAACTTAACCTTCAGCTCGTCGGCAGGCGTTGTCACCAGTTCCTGCTTGGGTCGGCTATACATACGGCGCAAATCAAAGTCGCCCTTTGCGGTGGGGCGGCTGTATATGGGCAGCACTCTCGAATACAGCCCCGCCCAATCGCGAAAGAAGTCCTTTGCCATCTGATTGCTGTAGAACGCCTCGCGGTCGCTGCGAGTGTACATCTTTTCCGACACGTTAAAGTTAAGCATCCACCGTGTGTATGCCCTTATCTCGTAGTAGCCTGAGTAGAGCGAGTCGTGCAGAATGAACTGACCGCAGCCCGCCTTAACGTTGCCTATCACTACGCGCTGGCGTTCCACCACCAGACCGTCGGGCGACAGCAGCTCAACATACAAAATCTTACTCATGTCGGTTGGCTTAAGGCTGTCTGCCCTAAGCACATAGGCTTTGTACCAAATGGTGTCGCCTACGAAGTAGCAACTGTTGTCGGTGTGAATATACACCTTCTCCTGCACATGCCTGTGCTCTTCCATCGCCTTGCGCAAACTGTCCATGCTGCTTGCCGCAGCCGGTGTGCACAGTGTTATTAAGGAAAAGCAAAGGACAAGAGTCTTTATTAGTCTTCTTGTCATTATATGATTGTTTAAGTCTGTTCTCTCTTACGTCATCATAATTATGGCTTGCGCGATTATCACGCGAATGAACATGCCGATAGGATATACCGTAGCGTAGCTGACCGAAGGCTGGTCGCCGTCGAGCGTGTCGTTGACATAGTCCAGTGCCATTGGGTTTGCCATGCTTCCGCACAGTATGCCGCAGATGGTGCCGAAGTCCATGCGCTTGCTCTTCAGTGCAACAAGTCCGACCAATACTACCGGTATGACGGTCAGCGCAAAGCCGATGCCAATCCACATTACGCCCTCTGGTCGCACAAGGGTTTCAAAGAATCCGCTGCCGGCGTCAAGTCCCAAACCGGCGAGGTACAGCGCCAATCCAAGTTTGCGCAGCATCAGCGAGGCTGAGCGTGTGGTGTAACTTATGAAGTGGAGGCGTGGGCCAAGGGCGCCCACCAGTATGCCCATGATGACGGGACCGCCTGCAATGCCCAAGTGGACGGGGGCGCTCATGCCGGGTATGGCGAATGACAGTGACCCCAGTGCAAGTCCCATAATCATGCCTAAGAAGATGCTTCCGAGGTTGGGCTCGTTAAGAGTCTTTACGGCATTGCCTATAAACCGCTCAACGTTGTCAACGGCTTGGTGCTCGCCCACCACCGTCACGCGGTCGCCATAGCGCAGTTGCAGGTCGGGTGTGGCAAGCAGCTTGATGTCACCTCTGATTACGCGGCTCACGTTCACGCCGTAAGTCTGGCGCAGGTGCAGGTCGCCCAATCGCTTGCCGTTCAGCACTACTCGCGTAAGCACAATTACTCGGCTCTCTACCTTAGTGTCTATCTTGTTCCAGTCAATCTGTTCCTTGTTCCAGTCCGTTTCAGCCTTCTTGCCGAAGAGTATCTGGGTGGATTCCGTTTCGTCCTTGTTTATAATCACCAGCAGGTCGTCGCCCTCCTCCAAGACGGTTGAGGCGGCAGGCACTATCACCTCGTTGCCTCGCCAGATGCGTGAGACAACCATCTTCAGATGCGTCTTTTCCACCAACTCGGCTATGGTGCAACCAACTATCGCCGGGTTAGCCACCACGTATTCGCCCACGTAAGTCTGCGTGTCGTCAGCCAATGGATGGGGCTTCAAGTCTTCGGGCTTCACGAACAGCTTGCGCAAGAAAAGTATGGCAAGTATCACGCCCAATACTCCAAGGGGATAGGTTATGGCAGTGCCAAGCGCAAGACTGCCCGACGGTTGTCCAAGCTGTTGCATTGCCTGTTGTGCGGCACCCAAAGCAGGCGTGTTGGTAGTGGCACCGCAAAGCAGTCCCACCATGTCGGGAACGCTCACCGGTAGCACCAGACAAAGTGCCATGGCAAAAGCCGTTCCAAGCAGTATAAGGCTCAGTCCCCAAACGTTCATCGACAGGCCTTCGTGCTTCAGCGAACCGAAGAAGTTGGGGCCTACGTGCAGTCCCAGTGCGTAAACGAACAGCACCAAACCGAACGTCTCGGCATAGCTCAGCACATCATGGTTTATCTCCAAGCCGATAGCACCCGCAACGATGCCGATAAAGAAAACAAACGCCACGCCAAGCGAGATGCCGCCCACGCGCAACTTGCCCAAAGCCAGGCCAAGCGCACAAATGGCGCTCAGCACGACTACCGCCTGAATGGCGGAGTGCTCTATAAATAAACCATTTAACCAGTCCATTGCGCTTGCAAAAGTAAAACAAAGACTACATCTGACAAAATAAAACCAACATTTTTATTTACATCAATCCTTTGTTGTTCTTTTACCTTCTTTTCGCACGCGCCTCAAAGCCTTTACAG
>CAZPNJ010000127.1:5593-6190 GCA_964587765.1 uncultured Prevotella sp. | reverse complement strand
TGATATGATTTCCACGACTTATTACTAATTTTGCACTTGCTTATGGAATCCGCCCTTGTATAAGCAGACATATTGCTCAATTGCCTAAGAAATCACCACTCAAAGAAAAGCGAGCAACTACATACCAAGTAGAGCCGACCATATAGGGGCGTAGGCTTCCCGTATTGGTATGTGGGTTTGTGGTGAACCTCTTAGGCGTATGGCAAGACCTGCGCCTTTCTTTTGTGCTATTGTGCGCAGGCTCAAAGTAGAATGGTTTAACAATTTGAGCCGATGGGTAACGGCATATAAGCACCCATATTTATTATGAAAATAAACAATATTATGAAGAGAAAAACTCTTTTCTTTAGTTTCTTCTTGGTGCTATTCGCTTCTATGACGATTAGCCTTTCAAGTTGTAGTAGTGATGATGACAAATTCAACTATCCACTTGAAACTTTGTATGGAACATGGTCTATTCAGAGAGTTAATGTTAGTGGAAAGTGGTATGATGTTACAGCTTATCCTTATACTAAGTTTGGGGCATCAATAACATTCTATGAGAATGGCAAATACTACGGTTCGGGATATTTTGGAACAGGTAGTGGAACGTATAAA
>CAZPNJ010000127.1:0-5583 GCA_964587765.1 uncultured Prevotella sp. | reverse complement strand
TCGCAATAAAATAACTACGTATTACAATGGTGAGGTGTATATGACTTATACAGTGAAGTCATTGACTGATGATACCGCAAATATGATAATGGATGACGGTTCTTCTACAATGGAATTCTATGCAAAGAAGAAATAGTTGTTCTTCTTTGATTGGTTATTAACGCCACTTCTTATATTAAGTTCGGCTCTATCACTTACAAGGTGGTAGAGCCGATTTGTGTAAGGTCTTTTATCCGTAAATAGTGTTTGCCCCAACAATATAAGCGTAAACAGAAGACGGTACAAACTGTAGTTTAACGTTTTGCATTTCTTTGACGTCATATTTTGTAATGGTAGTCACTACTGCTCTGCTAAGTTCATTCTTTTCCATGAATGATAAAAGTGATCTTAGACTTGCAGGTTTATCAAAGTATTCATCGCTCCACTTTGCTTCTACTGCCCATGATGGTTTTTGCTTTTGAAGATTAAGTCCAACAATGTCAACTTCACCTTGTAGTCTTCCTTCTTTCCAGTTTGCGTAATATACTTCTGTGTCTATTCTTGGAATCCATTGTGCGAAGATCGCAGTTTCTACCATGTGACCGAGCATTTGGTCTGTTGGTAAAAGTGGAGAAAACAAAGCACAGCGCAGAGCTGGGTTGGTAAGATAGATTTTGAACGTTGTTTGTCGGTGCATTCGTTTGGCGTTAGCGTCAACACGATATACTACTTTTATTAAAAAGGCAGCTTCAAGATACGTTACATATCTTTTTATGGAGTCTTTTCGTATTCCAGATTCTTGAGAAAGTCCTTCGTATGAAAATTCTGCTCCGGAACGATATGCAATGTGGATAAAAAGACGATAAAGTTCTTGAACATCTTGTATTCCGTAAAGGCTTGGTAAGTCTCTTAGTAATACTTTGTCAACTATATCATTCTTTACATATAGAGAGGGATTTTGTCTTATTGATTCCGAAAAAACAATTTCAGGGTATCCTCCATAATTTATATAATCAAGGAAGTGTTGATTTAAAGTGTTTATATCTATGGTGTCATACGCTTTTAGGTCATGACCGTTCCAGTCAAGTTGCTTGGGTGTCATAAGATGCCCTTGACCTAAAAGTTCAATGTACTCGTTGAATGTTAATGGAGGCAGAGTGAAATCTGTAAAACGACCAGCTCCGCTTTCGTTGCTTTTCATCTTAAGAGCGGCGGCAGCTGAACCAGATACAACGAATTTAACTTGACGGTAGGTGTCAACCAATGATTTAAGGTGTAGCTCCCAGTCTTTCAAATATTGAATCTCATCAAAAATAACATAATAACCACTTACTTCTTCCTCTTCTTTTTTAAGAGCGTCACGTGCAAGTGAGAATAATTCCTCAAGCGATATGTTATTATAAATAGGTGTATCAATAGAAAGATATATTATCTTTTGGGGATTCACACCATCGGCAATAAGTCTTTCAATTGTATGGAAAAGCATAATGGTCTTGCCAACACGGCGTGGTCCCATTAAGATAACGCTGCGCCTTACACTCATATCTTTTACAAGAGGATAGAATTTGTCAAGATATAAACGATGGCGCATACGTGAAAAGTCTGATGGTATTGTGTTGGTTGACCACCACTGATTGTCTGATTGCATTTTCTTCAGAACAGCGCCTTTAAGGTCTAAAAAATTAGATATACTCTCCATAATGTTGTTTTTATAAGCGCAAAGTTAATGAAATTTTTGGTTTAAACAAACAAAAATGTCAAAATAAGACGTTTTGAATATGCTTATTCTGACAAAAATGTAATAATAAGCAGTTTCTGGTGTATGGCTCAGCCTTATTTTGCGTGTTATTATACGGAAAGTTTTTATTGCACTACAACGATATACAGGTAATGGCTGTGAGAGAGAAAAAGAAAAGAGGTTGACAGTCATCGACTGTCAACCTCTTGTGGTACCCAGACCCGGGCTCGAACCGAGATGAATTGCTTCACTGGTGTTTGAGACCAGCGCGTCTACCTATTCCGCCATCTGGGCATTAAATATGCTACATGCGTAGGCTAAATGCGGTGCAAAGGTAGTGGTTTTTCTTGAATGAACAAAAAAATAGTATTATTTTTGTTATTTGATTGCTGTGTATGGCTTTTTATTCTTACATTCGCAGGGTAAAACAAATCAATTTATGACAGATACAAGTAAACTATATTGCGTAATTCTTGCCGGCGGAAAGGGCAGACGCCTTTGGCCCGTCAGCAGAGAGAATAACCCTAAGCAATTTCTTGATTTTTTCGGAACCGGACGCACGCAGCTGCAACAGACGTTTGACTATTTTAATAATGTGTTGCCCAAGGGGCACGTGTTGGTAAGCACCAACGTGGCTTTTGCCGACATTGTTAAGGAGCAGTTGCCCGAACTGCCACAGGAGAACCTGCTGGTTGAGCCTATACACAGAAACACTGCTCCGAGTGTGGCGTGGGCGGCACTTCGCATAAAACATTTGCAGGCTGACGCTAAAATGATTGTTTCGCCTTCGGACCAAGCCATTATAGGTGAGGCGGCGTTTGCCAAGAACATAGGCGAGGCGCTTAACTTCATTGACACTCACGACTGCCTGCTGGCTATGGGTGTGCAGCCCACTCGCCCCGAACCGGGCTACGGCTACATTCAGAAAGGCGATGAGGCGGGCGTGGACATCTACACCGTCAAGTCGTTTACCGAGAAGCCTGAACGAGAGTTCGCCCAGATGTTTATGGACAATGGCGAGTTCTATTGGAACACTGGCATGTATGTGGCTTCGGTTGACAGCTTGCTCAACGCCTTGTCAAAGCTGTGGCCGACTACGGTGTTGCAAGATAGCGAGATAGAGGAAAACACCATTGAAAAAGAGTACGCTTTTATGGCTGATAACTTCGCACGATTCCCCAATATGTCGCTCGACAATGCCATACTTGAGCGCTCTGAGAATGTGTTTATGCTGAAGTGCGACTTCGGTTGGGCGGACCTCGGCACATGGCACAGCATTTACGAGGCAAAGCGCCGCAGCAAAGACGACAACGTAGTCATCGACAGCGACGTGATAATTGAGGATTGCAGCAACAACATAATAAAACTGCCGAAAGATCACCTCGCTGTAATCAACGGACTTGATGGCTATATTGTGGCAGAGAAAGACAACGTGCTGCTAATCTGTAAAAAGGAAGACTCGTCGGCTCTCATACGCAAATATGTCAATGAGGTGCAAATGAAAAAAGGAGACGACTTCGTGTAGAATACGTGGAATGAAGGTGAAATAAACGAAAGTTGACGAGAAAGGGACAAACGACCTCTATTTGAGTTCTTTTGTCCCTTTCGCTTGTATATATCGCTATGCGACGTGCGCCGTAATGATGGTGTAGCTGTGTGAGTTGATTGTGATTTTTATGTTATCAACCTCGCAATACCAATTCTTGCCTTGTTTGTATATGTCGCACCTTTGGTCTAAAACCTTATCTTCCATCTCACTCGTTTTTTATAGCGCTATCGCTATTCCTGCTGAAACGGTCGTGCCGTTTGTTATGGGTGAGTTTACGTTGAAATAGTTCGGAACGTAGTTTAGCAGGTTGTCAACGGCAAGGGTCACGTCAACCTTTTTTCGGAAATGCTGAACCAGGGTGAACTTAAGTATGCCGTAAGCGGGGTAATGCTCTTTAGACGTTTTGTTAAGATCGGTAACGTCTGTGTAGGTGAGAGTGTTTAAGGCTGACATAAACCTGCCGCTAAGCGCCACGTTAAAGCCGTAGTTTTTCCAGTTGTGGCCATAGTTTACGCGCCCGGTTACTGAGTGTGGGCGAGTGGAGTAAATCTCTGGCTGCTCGGCTCTGAATATCTCGTGCGTGTAAGAGTAAGAAAGCATGGCGTCAAATCCGTTTATCCAGTGGGCTGTAGCGTCTGCCGTAACGCCCACGATATTGATGTGCGACGTGTTGACGTACTGCAATCCGTTCAGAGCGTTATTGAAAACGTTTGTTATGCGGTTTTCAACGAAGTTGTGAAAGCCCGTAACGGTGAAGTCGTAGTTGCCGTGGCGATATTCGGTTGACACCTGAAAGTTGTGGCTTTGCTCTGACTTCAGGTCTTTGTTGCCGTAGATGGTGAAGATGTTTTGCATGTTAAAGTTCATATACATCTCCTTCAGCGACGGTGAGCGAAAGCCTCCGCTGTAAGAGCCGCGCAAGGTGAAGTCGCCCAACTTGTACATAAGCCCCACCTTAGCGGCGAGGTTGCTCTTGCCAACACCCGTGAAATAGTCGTAGCGCAGTCCGATGATGGTGTTCAAACCGCTGATAGGGTAGAAGTCGAGCTGTGCGAAGCCGTCGGCAGACTCTTGGTGGCGGCTACCGTTATCCTTGAACTGATAGGTCATAAGATAGTCGCGCATGAAGTCACCCCCTACGGTCAGCGTCATATCTGTGGTGAAAGAATGGTTGTAATGGGCTCGCACCGAGTGCTGAACGTTGCGGTAGTCCCTAACGTCTTTCTTGGTGCGGGTGTATAGGTCGCTCTTGTCGTACTGGTCAAAGACATACGACACTTCAACATGGTCATTGGCGGTTATGTCGTAAACGCCCTTCAATCCTCCATTATAGTCACGATAGCGGTCTTTTGTGGCGGTGGAGTAGTTGCGCTGGCGAAAGAAGTAGCCGGCATGTGCCGACAGCTCAATCTTGTCGCTCAGTTGGTAAACCAGTCGCTCCTTAAAGTTCCATGTGCGGTTGCCATATATGAGGTTGGGGTTAAAGGCGCTTGGGCTTTTAAGGTTTATGTCGCTAATCTTTGTGTGCTGTATGTTGGTGGAGGAAAATAGTTTGCCGGCGTTAAACATAAACGTGGCGCCGTGGCGGTGCTCATCGTATTTGCCCCACTTGGCGTTAATATTGGCGTTCCACTTTCCCTTGCTCCGTTTAGTTATTATGTTGATAACTCCCCCCACGGCGTTAGAACCGTAGAGCGAAGAAGCCGCGCCACGAATTATCTCTATGCGCTCCACGTCGTCCATGTTCAGGCGTGAGTAGTCAACGTTTGCCATAGTCTCGCCTGCCAGTCTTTCGCCGTCAACGAGAAACAATATGTTGTTGCTGCTAAAGCCGTTTATGTTTATGGTGGGGTTTTGGCTCATGGCGTAAGACATCTCCACGCCAGCCATTTCTTGTTTCAGTACGTCGCGAATGTCGGTTGCGTCGAGTTTGCGTATCTCGTCGGCTGTGATCACGCGCGTTACTATCGGCGTGTTTGAAAGCGTCTTCGGTGTGCGAGTGCCAGTTATAACGATGGTGTTGAGCGTTAACGAGTCGCTTACGAAAGAGTTGCTCATGTTCTCGCCCATGACGTTAGCCGAAACCACGGTCAGCAAGCCCCAAGCCAGAAGTTTATTTATAGTCATAAGGATAAACGTATTCAATGGTTAAGTCGCCCTTATCGCCCGACGCGTTGTAATAGTCGGTCACGCGCAGCGCGGCGTAAGTGTTGTCTTTCATACGAAGAAGATACACTTTCTCAGAAGTGTTGAACGTTGGAGGTCCCGTTGGTGGCCATGTCGAGAACTTCAGGCTCATCCATTTGCTCAACTCGGC
>CAZPNJ010000126.1:0-6249 GCA_964587765.1 uncultured Prevotella sp. | reverse complement strand
ATTTGGAAACTACTTCGCCAGCACATAAGCATACCCCAGTTCGCAGGCTTTTTCTTCGCTAACCTGTTTGGCATGTTAATCGTATTGCTTGGCTTCCAATTCTATCGCGACATACTGCCTGTCTTTACTTCTGAAGACACGTTTATGAAGGCAGACTATCTTATAATCAGCAAAAAGATATCAACTACGGGAGTTCTCTCAACCGGCAGCGACACCTTCAGCGACACCGAATATGCCGACATGGCGCAACAGCCCTTCACAAAACGCATTGGCAAGTTCATCTCGTCAGAATACAAGGTAAACGCCAACATGAGCATCAACGGCGTAAACGTATTGTCAACCGAAATGTTTTTCGAGAGCATACCCGACTCGTTTGTTGACGTTCCTCTTGACGGTTGGCACTATACCGTTGGCTCTGACGAAGTGCCGGTTATTCTGCCACGCACATATATAACAATGTATAACTTCGGCTTCGCTCAAAGTAAAAAGCTGCCAAAGATTAGCGACGGATTGGTCAGTTTGATAAACATGCAGCTATCCGTTCATGGTGCAGGCAAAGAGGGACACTTTAAGGGTAAGGTCATAGGCTTCTCCAATCGACTTAACACAGTGCTTGTTCCCGAAGAGTTTATACAGTGGAGCAATAAAGAATACGCACCTGACGCCGAAAGCCAGCCCACAAGACTGATTGTTGAAGTGGGAAATCCCGCAGACGACCACATTTCTTCATACATCGAGAAGCACGGCTACGAGGTTGACGCCGACAAACTTAACGCTGAAAAGACAACTTACTTCCTCAGACTTGTCGTAAGCATGGTGCTTGTCGTTGGTCTTATCATTTCTGTACTGAGTTTCTACATACTCATGCTCAGCATCTATCTTTTGGTGCAGAAGAACTCCGACAAACTAAAGAACCTCCTGATCATTGGCTATCGCCCCGGCGAGGTGGCACTGCCCTATCAGTTGCTTACCATTGGGCTGAACATACTCGTATTGGTAATAGCGCTCGTCATATTAGTGTTCGTTCGCAACTACTATATGAACCTTATACTGTCGCTATTCCCCGAACTCGACAGCGCTAGCATGACGCCAGCCCTTAAACTCCGATTGGCATTGCTGCTATTCGTGTCACTCATCAACATCTTCGTGATACGACATAAACTCACCACACTTAGGTAATATCATTCATATATTATACTTAGGAAACAAAAGAATATTGCTATATGAAATATCCAGCAAAAATAGACATCGCTGTATTACTATTGTTTTTCAATAGAACCGATACTTTTCAACAAGTGTTTGAGGCAGTGCGCAAAGCTCGTCCATCAAAATTGTTCTTATATCAAGATGGTCCACGAGGAGAACAAGATAACCAAGGCATTGAAGCTTGCAGAGAAATAGTATCAGACGAAAATATTGATTGGGAGTGTGAAGTACACCGACTATATCAAGATAAGAATCTTGGCTGCGACCCTTCCGAATATATTTCACAAAAGTGGGCATTCTCCATAGTAGATAAATGTATCGTACTGGAAGATGATGACGTTCCGACACAATCATTTTTTCCATTTTGCAAAGAAATGCTTGATAGATATGAATACGATGAGCGCATAATGATGATTTCTGGTTTCAATATAGATGAAATAACACCAGATTGTCCATACGATTATTTCTTCACTTCTACATTTGCCATTTGGGGATGGGCATCATGGCGAAGAGTTATTGACCTGTGGGATGGTTTATATTCTTTCCTTGACGACGATTACAACATGAGTCAACTACATGCTCTTGCTAAACAGCGTGGATACAATAGTGATATGATTCAAATCATGAAACGCCATCGTCAAACAGGCAAAGAATACTATGAGACTATATTCAGGGCAGCAATACTTTTCAATTCCGGACTTGCAATTATGCCTACCAAAAATCAAATAAACAACCTTGGGCTGACAACAAACTCTACACATTATGCTGCTTCTGCCGAAACAACCCCACATAAGTTACGACGGATATTTACAATGCGACGTCATGAGCTCACATTTCCACTACGCCACCCACGCTATGTGATAGAAAATGTTGATTACAAAGAACGTTTATATCGTGTAAATGCTTGGGAACACCCATTAATTAAAATTTCATATTCGTTAGAAGAACTATTGCTTAATATATATCATGGTAATTTCAAGTATATATGGCAATCGGTTCTTCGTCGCATTCGTAAGTTAATTAAAATATAATAATCTTTTACTGGCTGTCGTGCTGGTCATTTTCATATTGGCAGATGCACCTTTCAGCACAACAGCTTTGCCTGCCAGCAACACCAACGGTGTTTAAACAATGAAACAAAATATTTTTCAAGCCTAACTAAAGCGATAAATAAGCTGAAACAAATCAACTTTGTCAGTAGAGAGAAAAATTTCTCTCTACTTCGTTTTGCTATTTTCTCAACTGATAGAATAAACTCTCTCAGCTGGGAGAATAATTTCTGTCAACTGAGGGAATTATTTCTCTCAGCTGAGGGAATTATTTCTGTCAGCTGAGAGAATTTATGATGTAAGGGGTGAAAAGCGGTGGGAACGCCTATCACGACTGGGTTTGTGGCGTATATAAAAAGATGGTGTAAAATATATAAAAAGAAAGTGTGGCTAAAATAAGTAAAAAGGTGCAGTGAATATAAGAAAAGGTGTGCCATAATTGAATTATGACACACCCCTGATTTGGATTATTAAGTATATTGTATTATCCAAGTTTATCTCTGATACAAGAAGCGCTTGATGCTCTTCTTTGGAGTTTTCTCAAACTCTTCGTCTTGCAACTCTATAGAGTGCAACTTGCAGTAAGAGGGAACAACAGCGTTAAGGTCAGCAAGGTTCTGCTTCATCACGCCCTCCACGTCTTCACGGTTAAGTCCAAGCGATTTAGCCTCGTCCATATCCGGGAATACAAGGCCCACCAACTGTTCACCCGACTGAATGACAACGCTCTCGCACACAAGCGGCATTGAGTTCAACTTGTCTTCAATCTCCTCAGGATAGATATTCTGTCCGTTTGCGCCAAGAAGCATATTCTTAGAGCGTCCCTTTATGAATATGTTTCCATCAGCGTCCATAGTACCGAGGTCACCTGTATGATACCAACCCTCGCTGTCTATAGTCTCTTTAGTAGCCTCTTCGTTCTTATAGTAACCTAACATCACATTTGGACCTTTGGCTAAAATTTCGCCCGGCACGTTTTCAGGATCGTTGCTATCAATCTTTACGTCCATGTGTAGAGCAGCCTTACCGCAAGAACCCGGAACGAAATGCTCCCAATCAGCATACGCAATGATAGGCGCACACTCTGTAGCACCATAGCCAACGGTGTAGCGGAAGTTTATGTCATGCAGGAATTTATCTATCTCTTGATTAAAGGCAGCGCCACCAATGATAACCTCATAGAAGCGTCCGCCAAAGGCGTTAGTTACCTGCTCGCATATCTTCTCTTTAACCTTTTTGTTGAGTATAGGCATATTGAGCAAGAGCTTCATGCGATAGTTCTGAATGACAGGGAACACCTTCTTCTTTATAATCTTCTCGATAACCAAAGGCACAGCAATGATTACCGCCGGTTTAATCTGGTCAAATGCCTGCGCAATGATAGTCGGACTTGGTATGCGCGTAAGGTAATAAACATGGCAACCCTTTATGAATTCATAAATAAACTCAAACGCCATGCCATACATGTGTGCCATTGGTAAAATGCTTATTACGCTGTCGCCACGCTTTAGCTTTGGCCCTAAAACGGATTCGGCAAAGTCAGCATTGCTCCACATAGCGCGATATGGCACCATAACGCCTTTAGAGAAGCCCGTAGTACCACTAGTATAGTTGATTAGAGCCAACTCGTTTGGACTCTGCTCGTGATAATACTGCACGTGCTCCTTACGGAAATACTTAGGATAACGCTGACCGAAAATCTCGTTCAAGTGCTCGCGAGCGTATGTCAGCTTATCGGTGCGCGATATTACAAGCGAATAATCAGGTATGTATATTATACCCTCCAATGAGGGCATCTGAGCGGGATCAATCTGTGTAGCCACCACGTCGCCGACGAATAGTAACTTAGCCTCGCTGTGATTAACAAGATTATGAATCTGGTCGGCGGTGAATTCATGCAGAATAGGAACAGCGACCGCACCGTATGTAAGAATGGCTAAGAACGCAGACGCCCATGAAGCGCTGTTTCTACCACAGAGTGCGATTTTGTCTCCTCGTTTTACACCACTGCTTTCAAACATTATGTGCAGTTTTACTATTTTACGAGCTACATCATGGTATTGCAGTGTAGCACCTTTGAAGTCAGTCAAAGCATCTTCGTCCCAATGTGCGACGATGCTCTTTTCGATTAGTTCATTAAAACTCGGTATTTCCATAATATCTTTGTTTTAAATAGCATTTTCGTATAAGTAGCGTTTTATACTTTTCTTTGGAGTTTTCTCAAACTCCGTGTCTGATATTTTAATTCTTGATAATTTACAGAAAGAAGGTAGTTCAGAGTTCAACTTCTGGCGGTTCTCTTCCATAATATCAACGATGTCGTTGTCAGAGAAACCAAGTGAAGTAACCTCTTCATGGTCTGGATATACCAAACCAACAAGCTGGTCGCCGCGCTGTAACACGAGGCTTTCGCCAACCATAGCCATAGAGTTAAGTTTATGCTCTATTTCCTCAGGATAAACGTTTTGTCCGTTAGAGCCTAAAAGCATATTCTTTATGCGCCCACGTATATACAAATGCCCGTCGCTGCTCATAGTGCCGAGGTCGCCTGTGTGATACCAACCATCGCTGTCAAGTGCGGCATGGGTAGCCTCCGCATTCTTGTAATAACCTGTCATTACGTTGAGACCGCGCGTAAGTATCTCGCCGGGGATATTTTCAGGGTCTTTGCTGAGAATCTTTATCTCCATATTCTCAACGCAAGTACCACACGAACCTGACTTAAAGTCCGGGTAATCGCTATAGGTTATCATCGGACCTGTTTCGGTTGTGCCATACCCCATAGTTATAGGGAAATCTATAGAGGTTAAGAACGCTTCTATCTCAGGATTCATGCCTGCACCACCGGTAAACACCTCGTATGCGTTACCGCCAAAGGCTTCACGCACAAGGCCGCATATATGCTCCTTTATCTGCTTTTTTACGATAGGCATACTCAACAGCAGGCGCATCTTACTGGTTTGCACTAACGGGAATATGCGTTTGCGAATAATCTTCTCAATAACCATTGGCACAGACACCACAATACTGGGTTTCACTTCTGCGAAAGCCTCAGCGATAAGCGTTGGGCTCGGCAGTCGGGTAAGGAAGTATATATGATTGCCTATACAGAACTGCAACAGAAATTCGCACATCATTCCAAACATGTGAGCCATGGGAAGTATGCAGATAACTTTGCTGTCGCGCTTTATCTTCGTACCGATAGCATTATAAAGAATATCGTAATTGCTGCAAAGCACACGATAAGGCAACATCACGCCCTTAGAGAAACCTGTCGTACCACTTGTGTAGTTTATCATGGCAGTTTCCTCAGTGTCATTGCTTATATAATAATGTATATGCTCTTTACGGAAATATTTAGGATACTTCTTACCAAACATCGCATTCAGATGTTCACGAGCGTAAGTCAACTTCTCTGAGCGTGATACAAGCAGCGAATAGTCTGGTATATAAACAATGCCCTCAAGTGCAGGCATTGCGTCAGCGTCAATTATAGTTGCGGCCACATCACCAACGAACAACAGTTTGGCATCGCTATGATTAACGATGTTGTGTATCTGTTCTGCCTTAAACTCATGCTGAATTGGTACTGCAATGGCGCCATAGGTTAATGCAGCAAGAAAAGCTACCCCCCAACACGCACTGTTACGTCCGCAAAGTGCAATCTTATCACCTCGCTTAACGCCAGAGTTCTCAAAAAGTATATGTAGTTTCTCTATTTTGCGTGCAACATCATGAAATTGAAGAGTCGCCCCTTTATAATCGGTAAGGGCGTCTTTATCCCAATTCTTTATGATGCTTTCTTCTAATCTTTTATTAAAATCTGATGATGCTACCATTGCACAATTGACTAAATATTGTGCAAAGGTAATGTCTATTTCGCACATTTGCAAAAGTTTTGTGCGAAAATGTTTCTTATTTATACTTTTTGTAAAATAAAAGGCGGATTCCATAAGCAAGTGCAAAATTAGTAATAAGTCGTGGAAATCATATC
>CAZPNJ010000125.1:0-6307 GCA_964587765.1 uncultured Prevotella sp. | reverse complement strand
GCTCGTCTTCAAACGGGCGATTATAGCCAACGAAGAAGAACAAAACGAAAAGCAATGCAATCAAGCCGATGATTACATAGAAAGCGCTTTTAGACAAGCGCTCAGCAGAACCCTTTAACAGATTGCCTATCTTCATTTAGCGTTTCTTATAAACATTTATTGAGTCGAGCAACGTTATAGCCGACTCTTCCATCTGCGATGTTATGTGGTCAATCTTTGAAAGAATGTAGTTATAGAACATCTGCAACACCAGTGCCACAATTATACCAAAGATGGTAGTGATGAGTGCCACTTTCATGACCTCAGCCACAATCGTTGAGTTAATATCGCCAGCCATCTGAATGTTGTCAAAAGCCATAACCATACCTATGACTGTGCCAAGAAATCCGAGCGATGGCGCCATTGCTATGAAGAGAGTTATCCACTTGCAACCTTTCTCCAAGTTGGCAGACTGAACTGCTCCGTATGACTCTATAGAACGTTCTATTTCTTCAGCCGTATCGTTTATGCGTTCAAGCCCCTGATAACAGATTGAAGCCACAGGGCCACGAGTTAGTCGGCACTGCTCTTTCGCCTCTTCGATGTTGCCAGCCGAAATCTTGGCATCAAGGTCTGCCATAAACTTTTTGGCGTTAATCTCAGAAAGAGTAAGATAAATGATGCGCTCAATACAGAAAGCCAAGCCAATGACCAATGCCAATGCCACCAACGACATAAAGCCGGCATTGCCCTCAATAAACTTTGTCTTCAGAGATTTGTAAAGGCTTACGCTCTCGTCTTGTTCCAACAAGTCAGACGCACTCAAGTCATTAACGCCAAACTCGGCTGCTGCAGAGTCAACGGCACTGAGCGCCTTCTCGTCTTCAGCAGTTGTATCAACAACTTCGGTCTTTGGTTTTGGCGAAACGACTCCCGCCTTCTTAGGTTGCGCCATAGCCCCAACACTCAAACAGAGCATAAGGCTAAGGGCTATAATATGGGTATAAATATTCTTCATATCTATAATTGTTTGCTGCAAAAGTAACACTTTAATTTATATCTTGCTTCAGCAAGGCAAAATAAATGCTACTCTGCCACCTTTTTATATTCATTGAGCAACCACTGTTTTTGCTCTTCAAGCGTCATGTGGCTGTTGTCAAGCAACAGAGCGTCGTCAGTCTTGCGCAAAGGCGACACTTCACGATGGGTGTCTATATAGTCGCGCTCTTCTACGTTTTTAAGTATTTCATCAAACGATGCCTCCATGCCCTTTTGCTTCAGTTCGTCGTAACGTCGCTGAGCTCTGACCTTTGCGTCGGCTGTTACGAAAATCTTCAGTTCTGCGTTTGGGAAAACGGTTGTTCCAATGTCGCGACCGTCCATAACAATGCCTTTCTCTTTGCCCATAGCCTGCTGCTGAGCCACCATTGCCTCACGAACGAAAGGTATTGCCGCTATGCGACTTACGTGGCTGCTGACTTCAATAGTGCGAATATCACGCTCAACGTTTTCGCCGTTCAAAATAGTGTCTTGCCCACCCGTCTGCTCATTACGGGCGTAACTAATTTTAATGTTAGGCATAACTAATTTTAGTTGCGCCTGTAACTGTTCGTCGTTTAGCGCTAAACTATTTTGGCGCATTGCGTAAAGGGTTACAGCCCTATACATTGCGCCCGTATCAACATAGAAATAACCTATTTCTTTGGCAAGGTCTTTTGCCATTGTACTTTTCCCACAAGACGAATATCCGTCAATAGCTATAATAATTTTCTTCATATTCAATTAGTTGCGTTATAACGTATAAGCTAAGTTTACCGTTATTGAACTGCTCGAAACATGATACTTGCCATAAGCCAAGTTCAGGCGAAAGCGTTCAAGATTTATGCCAGCGCCAAGCGAGAAACCAGCGCCATGAGTGCTTTCTTCATCGTTAGAGTTGATGGTCATTTCGTTTGCCCTGCGGAAATTGTAGCCGCCACCTACCCAAATTGATTGCGACATCATAATATCAACTCCAAAGACAGCATGATTGATGAACTTATAGTTCCAGTGATTTAGGTCAACAAGCGTAAACGGGTAGCGGAATGGAGTATTCGTAAGTCTTTTGCTTACGCCCATCTGCAAGTCTATAGGCATTTTCTCGTAATCATCGTTGAAAGCTTTCAGTTGTCCGCCCAGATTTTTTGCCACAGCCGACACTGACCAGCCACGCTCCTCGTCGTAATAGTTTACGCCAAGGTCAACGCCCACTGCCAACGAGTTGTAATTGCCAATATAAGAGGTGATGAATTTAGCCGAGATGCCGCCAGCCCAATGGTCAGACATCAGGTAAGAGAAATAGCCAGCCACGGAAATGTCCTTAGCCGAAAACTCTCCTGTCTGCACATTGTTCTCGTCGGTTTCCTTCATGGTGCCGTAGTTTATGCCCTGAACCGACAGTGCCACTGAAGCACGCTCTCTGATAACTCTATTGTATGAAGCACTCAGCATATTAGAGCCTGCCATATAGTTCATGTAGTTCAGCCCTATGGTTCGGTCAGAAACCGTTGAAAGAAGGGCTGGATTTGCAAACATCAGCGAAGCATCGTCCTCAACAAGGCTTATATTGTCGCCTCCCAAGGCTGCCTCATGGGCGCTGACGGGAAGCCTCAGGAAGTTATACTCCGTCTGACTTTCCTGAGCATAGCCCATCAAGGCTACCATGACAATCTGTAATATGCAAAAATAGCGTTTCATGCTTAAGCAAGTGCAAAGATACGATTTTCCTTATTTTTATTGCTTTCTCGCCAAAAATAAATTATCTTTGCCCTTTAATAACGCAGAGACTCTCTGTTTATTGCAATATAATGAGCGCAAAGAAATCTAACATAGCCGATTTAGACAGCAGACGCCCCACATGGTTTCTGTTGGCACTCATTGTGATTTTCTCCGTATTTTTCGTGGCTTTAGAATATACAACAAGGGAGGGCGACTTCGACAGCGACATGGATTTGCTCGACGACCTTGCGCAAGATATGGAACTGCAACCGCTTGACGACACGAAAGATATGATTGCGGCTGCCATTCCCAAGCCACCAACGTCTGCCACACAAAAGGTTAAGACCGTTGACAAGATGGAGAAATCGCCCGACACAAAGATACTGAACGACCCACTGACACTGGGAAATCAAGAGGGCGAGGCTGAAAACTCGAAGATTGAAGAGGCTGTACAGCAAGAGGCTAACGCACCTGAGGCGGAAGGCCCTATCAAGCTGGATATTGTCGAACAACTGCCGGAATTTCCTGGCGGAATGGTTGAACTGATGAAGTGGCTCACCCGAAATCTGCATTACCCTCCACAGGCGCAGATGCACAAGATACAGGGCAAGGTAGTGGTTTCGTTGGTCATCAACACAGACGGAAGCCTTACCGCGATGTAGGTTGAGAAGGGAGTAAATCCTCTGCTCGACAGAGAGGCACTCAGAGTTATTAGAATGATGCCGAAATGGAAGCCAGGCTCTTATCACAACAAGCCCTGTCGAACTTTGTTCGCAATACCAGTAGTATTCCAGTTGTAAGCGGAAAAGACGGAGAGCCAGCCAACAAAGACAAAACAGAATGAGAAAGATAATAAGCAAAACATTTAAGATACTTCTGCCAATGATGCTTGGCGGCGCAATACTCTTTTGGATGTATCGCGACTTCAACTTCCGCAGCATCAGCCATGTAATAACCGATGAGGTAAACTGGTGGTGGATGTTATTATCTTTCCCCTTTGGCATATTGGCACAAGCATTTCGTGGGTGGCGATGGCGACAAACGCTCGAACCGATTGGCGAGAAATCGCGCACCTCAACAAGAATTTACTCAATCTTTCTGTCGTATGCCGTCAGCCTTATAATTCCACGAGTGGGCGAGTTCACCAGATGTGGCGTATTGAAACGATACGACGACGTTTCGTTCAGCAAATCTCTGGGAACAGTCTTAACAGAGCGCATAATCGACTCAATGCTCGTGCTTGTAATCGCTGCGCTGACCTTTACGTTTCAGGTAAAAGTGTTCAACGTCTTTTTCGACAAAACGGGCACTAACATCGGCACTTTCCTTAGCAACTTTTCATCAACAGGCTATATTGTAACTGCTATCTGTGGCATAGCCGTGTTGATTTTGCTATATTTTCTCGTGCGGAAATACTCTATATATAATAAGGTGAAAGATGTTTTGTTTGGACTTTGGCAGGGAGTGCGCTCGCTGAAAGGCGTTCGTAACGTGCCACTGTTTATAGCTTTCACGCTTGCCATTTGGACAAGCTATTTCCTACATTATTATCTGACTTTTTTCTGTTTCGACGCTACCAGTCACCTTGGCATGGCTTGCGCCTTGGTTACGTTCATTGTCGGAAGCATTGCAGTGATAGTGCCCACACCCAATGGTGCGGGACCTTGGCATTTTGCAGTTAAGACAATGCTTATATTATATGGAGTAGCCGAAACAGACGCTTTATACTTCGTGTTGATTGTTCACTCTGTGCAAACCCTGCTCGTGATACTTCTCGGCATCTACGCTTGGGCAGCACTTAACTTTCAACGACGCAAGCAAATATCTATTGTAAAGTAACATATTTAGTAACCTCTAAATAACTATAATATGACAGAAATAAAAGATTTATCACCAAAATGTGTGTGGAGCAACTTTGATGCTCTCACAAAAGTTCCTCGTCCTTCTGGACATGTTGAAAAGGTGCAGCAGTTTCTGCTCGACTTCGCAAAGCGTGTTGGCGTAGAGGGTTTCCAAGACCCTGCTGGCAACATCGTTATGCGCAAGCCAGCGTCTCCTGGCATGGAGGGTCACAAGACCGTTACACTGCAAGCCCACATGGATATGGTTCCGCAGAAGTCACCCGACAGCACACATAACTTCCTTACCGACCCGATTGAAACTTACATCGAAGACGGTTGGGTACATGCTAAAGGTACTACTCTCGGTAGCGACGATGGTCTTGGCGTAGCGCTTATAATGGCAGTTATGGAAAGTAAAGACCTGAAGCATGGTCCTGTTGAAGCTCTTATAACAAGAGATGAGGAAACTGGTATGTATGGCGCAAACGAATTGCCTGAGGGCGAACTCAAAGGCGACATTCTTCTGAATCTCGACTCTGAAACATGGGGCAAGTTTGTTATCGGTTCAGCTGGTGGCATTGACGTTACAAGCGAACTTGACTATAAAGAAGTTGAAACCGACGCTGACGACAAAGCACTGAAAGTAACAATTAAAGGTCTTCGTGGTGGACACTCTGGTCTGGAAATTCATGAAGGTCGCGCTAATGCAAACAAACTGATGGTACGCTTCGTTCGTGAAGCTGTCAGCGACTGCGAGGCTCGCCTTGCAACATGGCATGGTGGAAACATGCGCAACGCAATTCCTTTCAAGGCAGAGGTTGTTCTGACTATGCCGGCAGAACAGGTTGACAATGTTAAGGCTCTTGTTGCAGACTGGAAGAAAGACTTCGTTGAAGAGTATAAAGGCATTGAAAACAGCATTGAGTTCTTCGCTGAGGAAGTTGAAACTCCAAAGATGCAAGTACCTGAAGAAATTCAAGACAATCTGATTGATGCTATCTACGCTTGCCACGATGGTGTAATGCGCATGATACCAGCAATTCCTTCTGTTGTTGAAACATCTTCTAACTTAGCCATTATTGACATTGAGGGAGGCAAATCTCGTTTGCAGATTCTCGCACGCTCCTCTAATGAAGACATGAAAGAATATATCTGCACCACTCTTGAGAGCTGCTTCAACATGGCTGGTATGAAGACCACTTTCAGCGGAAGCTATGGCGGCTGGGACCCTAACACAGAAAGCCCAATACTTAACCTGTTGCTGAAAGAGTATAAGGAATTGTTTGGCGAGGACGCAACCGTTCAGGTTGACCACGCTGGTCTTGAGTGCTCAGTAATTCTTGGTAAGTATCCTAACATGGATATTGTTTCGCTCGGTCCAACTCTCCGTTCACCTCACACCACCAACGAGCGCTGTGAGATTGCAACCGTTGAACCATTCTGGCGACTCCTCACCAAGACTCTTGCTGACATTTAATTCTCTTAAAATATCGTCTTGAATGTCTTTATTGACTTCAAGAACTCTGTTTAACCAGTGTTTAATAGCCGCTTAATAGCCTATTAAACACTGGTTTTCTTGTATTCAGTTAGCCGTTTAACCGATTTCATCTTCTCCATTTAACCGGTTAGCCGTATTTCCGTTTAGCCGATTTATCATTTCCGGTTAGCCGTTTAACCGTTTAGCCGGCTAAAATACAATTGCGCATTACGCATTGCGAATTGCGCATTAT
>CAZPNJ010000124.1:0-6424 GCA_964587765.1 uncultured Prevotella sp. | reverse complement strand
CCCAGATTGACCCTATCTTAAAGGAGGCAACCCTTCAATTACAAAAAGCCGCTGCCAACACAAGTGGTCTAACGGGTGTTGATACAGGTTACACTGAGTTGAACAACGTCACCAGCGGTTGGCAAGCATCTGACCTTATCATCATTGCCGGTCGTCCTGCCATGGGTAAGACGTCTTTCGCCCTTTCATTGGCTAAAAACATCGGCATTGACCATGAAGTGCCC
Organism: uncultured Prevotella sp.; assembly: GCA_964587765.1. Classification (GTDB taxonomy): domain Bacteria; phylum Bacteroidota; class Bacteroidia; order Bacteroidales; family Bacteroidaceae; genus Prevotella. The sequence continues at coordinate 6,200 of CAZPNJ010000124.1, read as the reverse complement.
GTTGCTTTCTTCTCTCTTGAAATGAGCAACGTGCAACTTGTAAACCGTCTTATCTCTAACGTTTGCGAAATCTCCGGCAAAAAGATTCTTAACGGTCAGCTCAGCGATGATGAGTGGGCGCGCTTCGACAATAACATCAGAAAGATGGAGGGCAAACCTGTTTATATTGACGATACCCCTGCGCTGAGCGTTTTCGAACTTCGCACAAAGGCTCGTCGTCTGGTTCGTGAACATGGCGTAAAGATTATAATGATTGACTACCTTCAGTTGATGAACGCTACCGGCATGAGAGTAAACAGTCGTCAGGAAGAGGTGTCAACCATCTCTCGCTCGCTGAAAGGTTTGGCTAAAGAGTTGGACATTCCTATCATTGCGCTGTCACAGCTTAACCGTTCGGTTGAAAACCGTGGCGACAATTCCGAGACAGGCATTGACGGTCACCGACCACAACTTAGCGACCTGCGTGAATCGGGTGCCATCGAACAAGATGCCGATATGGTCATCTTCGTTCACCGCCCCGAATACTATGGCATAAAACAAGACGCAAAGGGAAACGACCTTCACGGCAAGGCGCAAATCATTATAGCAAAACATCGTAAGGGTGCTACGCAAGACGTGCTTTTGACCTTCCGCGGCGAGTTCACACGATTTGACAATCCAGAACAAAACTTCGCTTCACACATAGAGCAAGATTCAAGCGTCATTCCTTCAAGAATGAACACCAACCGTTCTTCTGACGATGACGACCCATTTCCTATAGGCGAGATGAACGAAGATAGCGATAGCGCACCATACTAATTTATAAAAACACATACACTATTATGGGTGCAGCAAAATGGATTGGCGGATTTCTTGGTTTCATAACCAGTGGCCCTCTCGGCGCATTGGCAGGCTATGCGCTTGGCTATCTTTTCGACAAAGGCATTGATGCCGTCAACACACCAGAGTCAAACGCCAGTCAAGGCTTCCGTTCAAACTACACTTCGGGCTTTGGCAGCAGTGGTTTCCGCTCTCAAAGCAATGCTAATGAGGGGCAGCGCAACTCTTTCCTTTTCTCACTGCTTGTTTTGGCTTCTTACATTATCAAAGCCGACGGCAAAGTCATGCACTCAGAAATGGAAACCGTAAGGCAGTTCCTGCGCCTTAACTTTGGCAATCAAGCTGTCAGCCAAGGCGAAGAAATACTGCTGAAGCTATTCGAGCAACAAAAGATTATGGGCTCTTCTACTTATAGCTCGGTCATTCGCTCGGCGTGTCAGCAGATGGCGCAAAACATGAACTATGCCCAGCGCCTTCAGTTGCTGCGTTTTCTTGTGATGATAGCCCAAGCCGACGGTCAAGTGGTGGCAGCCGAAATGACAGCCCTGCAAGAGGTCGCCTACAACCTTGGCATCAGCCAGCAAGACCTCAACTCCACCCTAAACATGGGCTATGGCAACTATAACGGCTATAGTGGCAGCGGTCGCAGCAATTACAGTTCAAACCAGTCAAGCGCCGACTCGCTGGCTGCCGCATACAAGGTGCTTGGCATCACGCCATCAGCCACCGACGATGAGGTCAAAGCCGCTTACCGAAAGATGGCGCTAAAACATCACCCAGACAAAGTAGCTGCGTTAGGCGATGACGTTAAAAAAGCCGCCGAACGCAAGTTTCAGGAGATAAATTCAGCCAAAGAACAAATCTACAAAGTGCGAGGGCTATAGTGCTATTAAGGAATTTTAATAGCCGATAAAAGTCGTTTTTGCCGTTTAATGCTTACTTTTGCGAGAAATAAAACGGCTAAAAGCAATGAATCGACAGCGTTTATACTCTATTTTCAACTACGTTTCTCACTATAAATACCTTATAGTGACAACGTTAGGCATCCTCTTTGTCGGCTTCATCGGTGAAAACAGCTATCGCAACAAGATTATGCTTGAACTGAAAGTCAGCGACCTTAAAGACGAAATAAAGTATTATAGAGAGCGAAACGAAAACGACACGAAACAATTGCAAGACATCAGGCGCGACCAGAAATCAATAGAAAAGATAGCTCGCGAACGCTATTTCATGAAGGCCGAAGACGAAGACATATTCATATTAAGCACCGATATGGATAAAACAGAAGACGAAAAGAAATAACCCCTCGTTTCTCACACACAAACTAACAAAACTAACTCTATTAATTACACATAACACAAAGATGAGACAACTTAGCAATCAACAAAGCGTTATATTTCTAATTGGTGGTATTTTAATGGTTATCGGCGGAGGGCTTTTCTCCTTCCTTTGGCATCAAGACATTGCATGCTGGATATTCCTTGTCGGTGCCATTATGTTTTCATCAATACAATGCTTGCAAACCTACGACGGTAAGTCTATCACCATTAAGCGTTTGAAGCGCATCATGACCCTTGCCGACATATTGTTCATTCTTGCCGGCATACTTATGGTTGACAACTCTTCTTACAGTTTCCTGTTGCCGCTATTCTCGCTTACCGACACCTCCACCACCAGCACAGGCTACATAAACTATATGACCTACGTAAAAAACAAGTGGGTTATATTGCTGCTCGTAGCTGCCGTGCTTGAGGTTTACACCATTCACAGAATAGCCCACGAGTTGGAAAAAGAAGAGGAAACCTCAAAAAAAGCATAAAACAACATTACTTTATTTTAAATAGCGCAAAAGAATTACCCGTTACAACATAATAACAATTACCTTTGCCCGAACAAAGACGAAACAACTACTCACTTATGAAGAATGTAATATACTCTTTATTCCTATCTATTGCATTAGCATCTTGCTCTGAAACATTCAACATTCAGGGCTCTTCCAACATATCAAGCCTTGACGGCACAATGCTATATCTCAAGGCTCTTAAAAACAACGATTTCAAGACGCTCGACTCTTGCGACGTGGTTCATGGCAAGTTTCGCTTCTCAGGCGCTATCGACTCGCCCTGCATCGCCAACATCTTCATGGACGATGAAAGTCTGCTGCCAATAGTCATTGAGAAAGGCGACATAAACATAAACCTTAACGACACCAAACAAACCGTTGAGGGCACACCATTGAACGAAGAGCTGTTCAAATTCTTCAACCAATACAACCAACTGAAAAACCAAGAGGCCGAGCTCGTTCATCAGCACGACCAAGCCATAATGAACGGCAGCAACATGATAGCCGTCACAAACAAGTTGAGCGAAGAGGCCATCAGGCTGTCGCAAAAAGAAGATGAACTCGTAACCAACTTCATCACCGACAACTTCGACAATGTACTGGGCCCCGGCATATTCTTCATGGTAACCATCGGCAATAAATACCCCGAACTGACGCCATGGATAGAAGACATCTGGAGCAAGGCAACCGACAAGTTCAAGAACGACGCTTACGTTAAAGACTATTACGAAAAGGCACAGGAAAACCAGCGCATAATGAACGGCATGCAAGATGTGCCAACAGCTGAGCCATCTGTTCCCGCTCCACCACAAGCGCCAGCACCACCAACGCAGAGCGCACCCACACCTAACGAACTCGCAAAATAATGAAAATACTGATTCATGGCGGAACCATTGTCAATGAAGGCAAAACCTTTCGTGGCAACATCATCATTGACGGCGACCGCATAAACGAAATAAGCTAAACGACTGACAAACCTCGTGGCGACTTCGATAAAGCAATCGACGCCACGGGGTGCTTTGTTTTACCCGGTGTCATCGACGAGCACGTTCACTTTCGTGAGCCGGGGCTTGAGCATAAGGCCGATATCGAGAGCGAGAGCCGTGCCGCTGCCTATGGTGGCGTGACGTCTTACCTTGAAATGCCAAACACCAAGCCTGCCACCACCACCATTGAAGCGCTCGACCAGAAGTTTCTCATAGCACGGCAAAACAGCCACGTAAACTACAGTTTCTTCTTTGGTGCCACCAACGACAACGCCCCACTCTTTCACCAGCTTGACGTTCATCGCATACCCGGCATAAAACTATTTATGGGTGCCAGCACAGGCAATATGCTGGTTGACAAGGCTTCAGCCCTGCGCACCATCTTCGCCGAGGCCACCATGCCCATTATGACGCACTGCGAGGACACCAACCTCATAAACCAAAACATGCAGAGGGCTAAAGCTCTTTATGGCGACGACCCTGCCGTCATTCACCATGCCAAAATTCGCTCGGCCGAGGCGTGCTATCAAAGCACTCGCCTTGCCGTGGAGCTCGCACGTGAGTATGGCTCGCGGCTGCATGTAGCCCACTTAACCACCGCCCATGAACTTGAGTTCTTCGGCAGCGACCCACGCATCACCGCAGAGGCAGTAGTCAGCCATCTGCTTTTCACCGACAGCGACTACACCACACTTGGCACAAAGATAAAGTGCAACCCTGCGGTGAAGACCCTTGCCGACCGCACGGCACTGAGAAGGGCGGTCAGCGATGGCACTATCACCTGCATAGCCACCGACCATGCCCCACACGCCATCAGCGACAAGCAGGGCGGTTGCGCCCATGCAGCCTCTGGCATGCCCATGGTTCAGTTCTCGCTAATCTCTATGTTACAGTTGGTCAGTGAGGGCTGTTTCAGTATCGAGCGCCTTGTTCAAGCCATGTGCCACAACCCCGCCACACTATTTGAAATCAGCCGTCGCGGCTTCCTGCGCAAAGACTACAAAGCCGACATAGCCATAGTCAGGCAAGTAAGCCCCTGGACGCTTACCCCCGACATTGTTCAGAGCAAGTGCGGGTGGAGCCCGCTTGAGGGCAAGCGCTTCACATGGCAGGTCACCCACACCATATGCAACGGCAACATTATTCTTGAAAACGGCAACTTCGACGCAGCGTATCGTGGCGAAGCGCTTTCGTTCAGATTATGATAGCACGCATATTCATACCAATACTATTGGCGATAGTCCTGCCCGACCTGTATTTCGACATTCGCTATCTGCGCCGCAAACTTGAAGACAAGTGGGGGCTACGTTTCTTGTGGTGGCTGCCCACACTTATTATGGTGACCTACACCGTCAGCTTAGCCTCCATTCGCGACTTCGCACCCACCGACCTGCGCCTGCTTAACGTATATCTTTCAATCGTTGGCTTGGTGGTATTGCCCAAAATGGTGTTTGCCATTTGCTCAGCCACGGGCTATGCCATAATGCGCTACACCCACTCGCACAAGAACTATGGCAATGGCATAGGCGGACTGCTCATTCCGCTGCTGTGGGCAATGTTCGTTTACGGAGCGTTTATCGGGCCTCGCCAACTTCACGTCAAGCACACCACCCTCTACTTCAAGTCGCTGCCCGCAGCCTTTGACGGCTATCGCATAACGCAGTTCAGCGACATGCACGTCGGCACCCACCACTACTATAACCACGACTTCCCACAGCGAGTGGTTGACAGCATCATGGCGCAGCACAGCGACCTTATAGTCTTTACGGGCGACCTGCAGAATATCCGCCCCGACGAAATTACCGAGTTCAAGCCCGTGCTGTCGCAGCTGCATGCCAAAGACACCGTAATAAGCATACTTGGCAACCACGACTACAGCCAGTACATAGGCGGACAAACCTACGAAAAGATAACCAGCGAAATGAACACCCAGATAAACGAGCGTGAACTGGGGTGGCTGCTCCTGCTGAACGAGCACTATACCATTCACCGTGGCAGCGACTCAATAGTCATAGCAGGCGAGGAAAACGACGGCGAGCGCCCGTTCCCACAGCGTAGCGACATTGAAGCCACGCTGGCAGGCGTCGGCCCACACTCATTCCTCATCATGCTGCAGCACGACCCCTCAGCATGGCAGCGAAACATACTGCCCCGCACCCACGCCCAACTCACGCTGAGCGGCCACACCCACGGCGGCCAGATAAAACTCTTTGGCTCAACGGCACTGACCATAGCCGGCAAAAAGAGCGACGGGCTGTATATCCACGATGACCGCATGTTGTACGTATCACCGGGCGTGGGCGGCCTCGTCCCCTTCCGCATCGGCATCGAGCCCGAAATCAACATATTTACGCTCAGGAAAATAAAGTAAAGCCGAAGCCTGCGCATGGATCGCAAGAGAATTGCACAAACAGCAAGCAGCATTGCCAGTAAAAAGATTGACAATATTATCATATATTTAGGTGCATTAAAGATACTAATAAATGTACTCTGAGACTGATATATATCCCAAGCTAAGACTGATATATATCCCAAGCCTACCTTGGGATATA
>CAZPNJ010000123.1:0-6456 GCA_964587765.1 uncultured Prevotella sp. | reverse complement strand
CAAGCTCTGCAGGTAATATCTCTGTTCGTGTAGTTCCCGGTCAAGGTTTCTATCGTTTGAAGAATGTGGCTACAGGCAAGTATCTTACTGCAACAGCGACTGGAGCATGGAATTCCTCGACAAGAGGGGTCTATGCTAATGGAAGCAATACTGACGCCTCAACTGTTATCAGACTTTTCGATAAAGACAGTAACGGCACACTCTATATGTACAACCAAGGTTATGGCTTTGGCTGGACTGCTACTAATCAAGGTGGTGGCGTAGCATGGATTACTGGTAACCCCGACAAGTATGTTCATTGGTTCCCAGGCAATGCTGATGGACAGGTTGCCTTTGCGATATGCTTTGGTAACGGAACGGGGAATTATGCTTCTTATCTTGAAAAAGGAATTTATACGGTCGATACAAACGACAACGCGGTTATTGCGGGAAATGACAAAACTGCAAATGCTGCTCAGTGGGTTGTAGAGAAAGCAACATCAGTTACTATTCCTTTGACCTCAGCGAATGACAATTCTGGCACGGCTCACACCTATGCTACATTGTGCGTGCCGTTCAATATTACAGGCTTGACAGGTGTAAGCTCCAAGGAAGTGAAGGCATACGCTCCTACCAAGGACGGTGACTACATTGTTCCTGGAACGGGTGCAACAACGGTTACTGAGGGTACTCCTGTTCTGCTGATTGGTGAATCGGGGGCTACAAGCGTAACAGCAACCATCGGCAGCAACTATGCCACCACACCCGCTACGACGAACGTCCTCACAGGAACCTTCACAGGCGCAACCATTGACTGTTCCACAGAAAGCAACAACTACGTACTTGGTTTTGATGCAAGCAACAGCAACCGCATAGGCTTCTATCATGTTTCTGGAGGTTCTTCCTTCGCACTCGGAGCTAACCGCGCTTACCTGAAGTTAGATAATAATGGTGATCCTACTCACGTCAAGGGCTTTATGATTAGCTTCGATGTGCATGATGAAACAGCTATCAATTCAATTGAAAATGGAAAATTGAAAATTGAAAATGAGGCTGTTTACGACCTGAGCGGTCGCCGTGTAGCTAAGCCCACGAAGGGTCTCTATATCGTGAACGGAAAGAAGGTCGTCATCAAATGATTGACGAATGGTAAATGTAAAATGTAAAATATCAATTGATACGACTATGAAAAAGACATATATTATACCTACAACCAAGACAACAATGGTTTCTTTGCATGGTAGTGTTATGGATAACATATCTATTAATAACAAGGCTATCAATTCCAGCAATGCCGGTCTGACAAAGCAAGACCAAGGTTGGGACGTGTGGGGAAGTGATGATGGCGACTGGGATTAATCTCCCAGCCGCCTTCGGCCTTCCTATATTATATATATAATAATGTATAATTAACTACTATTACTAATACTCTATCCTATGAGAAAATTATTACTTCTTTTATTCACCCTGCTGACCAGTGTCAGCAGCGCATGGGCAACGGACGTTACATGGGAAAGCTTACACGGCTGGACACCAAGTAGTGGCGGTGTAGGTAGTTTTAAATGGTATGGTGTGCACACACCTGGTGATAACACCATAACTTATTCCATGTCCAGCATCCAACTTAAACAAAGTTCGGGCAGTAATAATACAAATTTTCTGGCAATCGCTACTACCAGCCCTGGCTCTAATTCAACAATTGCAGAGGCTAATGTGCTTGCTGTTTCGAGTAATTCTATCAAAGCAACAACTAGTACTCTTTATGAATACACTTATTCAACGCCTGTGAGTCTAACAGGTGGTACGACTTATTACTTAGTATTTGTTTCGGCCAATACCCCTACAGATGGCTCGTATACCATCCAGGATGGAAGAATGGAAGTCAATCATTTAAACTGCTATGCTTATCCATATGGAAATAATTCTAGCGTTGATTGGTTCCCTTATTTTAAGGCTACGTTGACAACTACAAATTCTACAAAGCATTATGGCTATTCTTGTAAAAATTTAGCAGGCTTTTTCCTAAGTTCTGGTTATTTGCTGCAGAATACAGATCCAACAACTGCGGATGCACCCAGCATTACAGGATATACGTGTCAGAGTGCAGCGGTGGATGAAACAGGGGTAATTTTCACATATGCTTTGACATCAAATCCGGTAAATCCCTCTGTCTCCATCACCCCGGAGAAAAAAGGAGCCGGGTTTTCTCCCGGACCTCGCCCCCTTTTTATATGGCGGTTTAAATAGTTCCCTTCCAAATCATATTCCTTAATTCCAACCATATTATGGTCAAGAAATAACAATCGTTCTTTTTGAAGGAACCATTCGCCATCTGTGGAGGTTGCAGAAGCGTCTACCCTGAGCGTATCTGTAAAGAATTTCACATTTCGTTCCTCTATACTGCCCAGGAAAGGGATATCTGCATATTCCATGTTTGTAGAATTATGGCAGGAAACAGCCCCCAACAATAGAAGGGATAGAATTATTGCTCTTCGCATACACTATCAAACTTTGTGCAGTTTACAAAAGAACTTGGTTCCGTAATAGTTCCAGAAAAACACTTTTTTCTAAAAGAAAACCAGTTTCCCCCATAACATTTCCCGTCGGATGAGTGACAACGACAATACATATGAATACCTCCGCTCTCACATTGCAATAGCTTTTCTTGCTGAATGATAAGTGCAACGTTGTCGACAGGCCGTAAAATTACCGCAATCAAAACGGAAAACAATAAAATAGTAACTGCTCCCAAAAAATGTTTTTTTCTCATACGTTTATGTATTATTTTTACAATTGATATTTCCATCCTCACAGGAATAAATCTGGCCTGTTTCCATAATTATTTTTGCACATACAGGGCGAAAAGATATAGGCGAACCAAAGTAGCACTTCCCATCCCCATGACACCGGCATGTCGCATACCATCCCGAGTTTTCACATAATACTGTGTTTTTTTCAACGAACAGATAATCGGATGAATGACTCCTAAGTAGTACAATTCCCGACAACGCAAGTGCCAAAAAACATAGCGTTACAATTTGTTTCTTTCTAATCATAAAAAAATCATTTAATTGTTAATACCAATATATCTCATCTTTCTCAATGATAAAAGTTCTATTTTGTGTTCCTCTCGTTACGTCTCGGATATAGTACAATGCACCTTCTGGCACGTTGGGAAAATCTATATAATAATCCTCCGCCTTTTTCTTCCCTGCAACCGACCAGTCATCCCCATCCCACCAGGAGAGCTCGTATTCATCGCCTGGAAATATGTCATTCCCATCTCCCCTTTTATAGCACGTAATTGCACTAATGGATACCGGCTTTGAAAAATCTATTATGAAAGCGTCTCCTGGTTCAATCGTTTCATATGTTAAAGCATTTAAGTCTGTCAGGTTCCCAGCTTTGGGGCAGTCAATCATTTTACCAGATTTACCGTCATAGAAAAACAATTCTGCTACATCTAATCTGTTTTTATTTGATGATTTTAAACGCCAATACCGATATGCGATGGTATCAATTGCTACTTTCTGAGGGAATATGGTTGATTCATCAAATCTTACAATTTCCTTGCAAGGAGAGAAAGAAGGATTATTTGCAGCTTCGATTATTCCACCTCGCATATACTTGCTTTGATTATATATATGAGACAATGACGGGAACTTTCGATATAAGATAACCGAACGCTTTTTATGACTTGCATGAAAAGTGTGGATATCTCCTTTTAAATCCAGTAAAAAGGGTTCTCCAATCACAGAAATCATCCCGTGTTGAAAAGATGTCAAAGAATAAAGGACGCCCCTTCCCACATTAGAGAATAACGCTTTACCGAACACACCTGTTTTCGCTATATCAACAGGAATCCATTCATGATTATCAAATACCGATAGAAACACATATGCATTCCTCATTTCTGGAGGGACTGTCATTTTCACTGTTGATGTACGAGTATATTCTTCCGTCACATCTTGAGAAAAAAGAGATAGTGTCGGTGGTATTTCTGTGTGTTTTCGTAATGCTTTCAAAATAATAGAGTTCGGACGATAAGATTCCCTGTAGACTTTACATATTGGGTTGTCAGTAAAATGCTTATCTCCCGGTTTTATCCGAAACGGCTCATAGTTTTCCCTACGGCGGCGTGTGGAAAAAACATTATTCCAATAATGGCGGCCACTTGTATAAGCCCAATTCGGCATATAGTCTATTGCGACCGGTATACCCTTACTTCGACAAGTCATAATCCCTAATTTGGCATTATCAAGACAGGCATCATAAAATCGTGAAAATGATGTTTCCAAGTCGAGAATTTCAATAATATTCAGGCCCTCTTCATTCCGAGGGCCTCCCATAATTAAGTGTTTATAGGGATAAGTTACAGCCTCAGCGGCTTTACGGGCATTGGTCTTGAAACAATCAAGTTGAGAAACAAAATCTAATTCTCCACGATAAGAATTAGCCCAGTATTCTTTCCATTTAGAGATAGGCTGGTATTCAATACATTTATACGGGAGCACATATTCACAGAAATCCTCAAAGTTCAAATGAGCCAAACTCGGAGTGTTTTCCCACATTTGAAATGAATAATCAATGTTCCATATTAGGTACTCTTTTGAAATTGTTTTAATGTCCTCTTCCAGTTTTACTATTGACCGATACTTATTTGATATCTCATTTGATTCACTTATCAGCGTATCAATAGAACAACCCGAATTCCATAGGGCTCTTAACTCCTGACAATAAGATGAATAAGCCGTCAATTCATATGAACGATGATAGGGCATGTATTTTATTAGATACTTTGCAGCTTGAACTTTATCTTTATTTCCAGTTTTTTTATAATAACGAACCACTTCACGTAATTCTCTTTTATTTTCCCCTGCCATACGAAAGGCCTTACTCAATGTCATCATATCACAGCTTGAAGCTATTATCATGCACCCTATTGCACAAGCAATGGCGTTGTATGTATGGATTAATCTGGATGTCATATAATCTTGTCTATATCATTGAAGTAGCAACTACCCTTTCCTAAAGCATCCCGGAAATTTTTAATTAGAGATGGTGACTATAATATAAATATTGTATAGTATCTCCTTCCTCTTCCGGAAAGGATCTCAATTTCGGCGAGGTATGTTCCAGGGGCGCCAAAGAACGGGATGCGTTCTTCTCCACCGGAGAGGCTGGCCATCGTGAAGAGGGCAATGGCGCCGGTGTCGATGTTGGTCACGGTCACAGATACCAAACCTGTATATGTGCAGGGTGTGATGACAATTTCAGAAGATGCGTAGTCAAATGAACAAATGATTTGAGCAAAGGAAGGGGCGTGATGGACAATTTGTGACGTATCCGGAGGATCTAATTGAGCAAAAGCATTATTATATAGGACTCCTAAGAATAAAAAAAGAACAACTAATACTTTTCTCATTTTTTTGCGGTTTTTGTTTTCGCAAAGATGCACCTTCTTATTTGTTTTTTTCAAATAAAAACTCTTACAAACGTCTTCAGTAATACACTTATTATCAATTATTTACGCTCTTGTAAGAATTGCATTTTCTTACAAGAGCACAAGTAGTTAATAATCAGATAGTTAGGATGGGTACTAAGCCTAATCCTGTAAGATTAAATGGAAGTTTTCATCCGGAAAAGACTCTTGAAGTTTCTTTTTTAAACGGCATTTCCGGGTATAGATAGCACTAACACTTAATTCCCGCCCTTTCTTATTCCGGAAAATGACACTGACAGCCGTATCCGTCATACCGGTAAGTAATAGCGCATATAATTGAAAATCTTCTTCTTCCCAGTCTGGTTTATCTTTGCAAGCCTCACGAAGCCTCTTGACGGCATCTTTGTTTGCAGCATTGGCGAGCATCTCCAACTGTGGAGTGTAAGTGCCCTTTTGAAATTCGGCAAAGAGTTCCCGGGCCTTTTGATTTGCCACGGCAGAACGACCATCATTAAATGCAGAAATGATTTTGCTAAAAGTTAAGACGAGGCTCCTTCTGGTATCTCCGCTTAGTTTTTCCTTATCCAGTGCAAGTTCATAATGAGTATTCTGATTCTTATAACGTGTAATGCTTTTTCTAATATAGTAACCCGCAATGATAATCGTAACCAAAAGGGCCATTATCCCCAACAGCACATTACGTCTTTGTGTATACAGTTTATCCTGCGAGTATTTGGCAAGCATCCGAAAATACTCGCGTTGTACAGCCGTAATGGATTCTCTCTTTCCCGTGATACTAAGCCGTTTGCTACCTAAACGAAAAGCCTCTTCGTTATCGTAAGCTGTTCTGAAATCTCCCTTCGCACGGGCGACACGGGATCGGGCATAGCGAACATTGTTTTTCCGGACATCGGAAGTTGCCAACCGTTCCACTTCTTTCAAGGCGCTATCAGCATTGGCAAATTGTCCTTTGACGGCGTACGCTTCTGCCAGTACGCCCCACCCGTCCATCCATAGGGTATTGCCTAAAGAAA
>CAZPNJ010000122.1:0-6485 GCA_964587765.1 uncultured Prevotella sp. | reverse complement strand
GACTTTATCAACAGCAGCGCATTCAACGACCTTAAAAACGAGGTTATACTGCTGAAGGGCGCACGCAGCTTCGGCTTCGACCGCCTCACGGAAATGCTTGTTAAGAAGGTACACGAAACCACGCTTGAGGTAAACCTTGGCGCAGTAGTGAACAACCTTAACTACTATCGTGCGTTCATGAAGCCTGAAACCAAGATGGTTTGCAGGATTAAGGCCGATGCTTACGGTGCCGGCTCAGTTGAGATTGCTAAGACACTGCAAGACCACCGTGTTGACTATCTCGCCGTAGCGGTAGCCGACGAAGGCGTAACCCTGCGTGAGAACGGCATAACATCGAGCATCATGATTATGAACCCTGAGATGACGGCTTTCAAAACCATGTTTGACTATGACCTTGAACCCGAAGTCTATTCGTTCAGACTGCTCGAAGCGCTTATAAAGGCTGCCGAGAAAGAGGGCGTGACAGGCTTCCCCGTTCACATAAAGCTCGATACTGGTATGCACCGCTTGGGCTTTAACCCTGAGAAAGATATGGAACAGCTAATTGACAGGCTGAAACATCAAAACGCCGTTATACCTCGCTCAGTATTCTCGCACTTCGTAGGTTCTGACAGCGACGACTTTGACGAATTCTCAGCACATCAGTTTGAACTGTTCGACAAAGGTTCAAAGCAGCTGCAGGCTGCTTTCCCACACAAGATACTGCGCCATATCGACAACTCAGCCGGCATAGAGCACTTCCCTGAGCGCCAGCTCGACATGTGTCGCCTCGGTCTTGGACTCTATGGCATCAACTCTCGCAACAATGCTGTAATCAACACCGTCAGTACACTGAAGACTACCATTCTGCAAAAGCGTCTCGTGCCTGCCGGCGACACCGTGGGCTACAGCCGCAAGGGCACAATCAGCCACGACAGCGTCATCGCCGCCATTCCTATAGGCTATGCCGACGGACTGAACCGCCACCTTGGCAACCGCCACTGCTACTGCCTTGTAAACGGAAAGAAGGCTGAATATGTAGGCAACATCTGCATGGACGTAGCCATGATTGACGTCACCGGAATTGACTGTAAGGAGGGCGACAGCGTTGAGATATTCGGCGACAATCTGCCCGTAACCGTCCTTAGCGATGCTATTGACACCATACCTTACGAGATATTGACGGGCATCAGCAACCGCGTAAAGAGAACATACTATCAAGATTAAAAGGACTTATTACCTCTGGTAAGAGGTCTGACAATCACGATTTACCTTATAAAGCATCAGAACTAAGCGTTGGCTTAGTTCTGATTTTTTTGTATCTGTTAGAAAGGAAGACCCACCGCAAAGTGGAAAGCGAAATCGCGTGAGACATCAGGGTGACAGATGGCGTAATGCTCACGGGCATTGTCGTAAGCTGGGTTAATCGCTTTCATACCCATATCCACACGCAACACGAAATAGTCGAAGTTCAGTCTGAAGCCCACGCCGTATGCTACGGCTATTTGTTTATAGAACTCACCAAACTTAAACTGGCCGCCGGGCTGCTCAGCATAGTCACGCAACGTCCAGATATTGCCAGCGTCAACAAACAGCGCACCATTCAACTTCCAGAATAGCAATGTACGATATTCAGCATTGAGCGTCAGCTTCATGTCGCCCGTTTGGTTTATGAAGTTTATGCCGGCATCAGTACCCTTATATGCGCCCGGACCGAGTTCACGCACGCCCCAACCCCTGACAGAGTTTGCACCACCAGAGAAATATCTCTTTTCAAACGGCAGCACCTTGCTGTTGCCATACGGATAAGCTATGCCAAGTGCGGCATGAAGCGCAAGGCTGTTATGTACGTCAAACTGCACCATGTGCGTATAGTCAAGGTCAAACTTTGCGTACTGAGCATAGGCTATGTTGAAGTATTTATACTGCCCATGCTCGTGTTTCTCAGCACCGGTCGCATGAGAAACGAAATGAAGCAGGTTGCCCGCCGTCTCTATGTTGGAACGCACCACGTCATTGCCTGTGTTATAGGTAATGCCGAAGCCCGTCTTCGCTATAAACAGGTCCTCATAGTTGTAACGTAGTATAGCATTGCGGTTGCTGACGCTGTCGAGGTAATCGTGCTTAAACTTAGCCGATATCCACGGCATACGCACATAGTCCAGGTCGAGCAGGTCAAAACGATAAGCCATATTGTGGCGTGGTTCGCTCCAACGATAGCGCCACACTGCCGACAGCACTTGGCGGTGAAACTCCGGTCGGTTCTGTGTATTATAGCTGAGCGATAGCTCTGTGGTAGCCTTCACCTTGCGGCGAAACGAACGTGACAGAAATGGTGCGAGAAAGCGTGGGAACATAAGTTTTGCCTCTGCGCCATACTCTTGGTAGTCGTGGTCTTGATAACCTTCAAGCCCCGTTATCGCCTCAAACGCTCCACGAAGTGTTATACTGAACTGCTCTGAGCCACGAAATACGTTGCGGTTAAGATATGTCAACGAGGCAGCGGCACCGAGGTCGCCCGACGTGTTTGTACCCTCCGGCTGAAACGATATTGAGTTTGGTTTCTGCGGCGTCAGCGTAATGTCGCAGTTCAAGTTAAGCGTGTCGCAGGCTGGCGTAAACTCAATATTTGTGTAGCGTATAGCCTGCAAGCGGCTGAAGCTGTTGTAAGTGCTTTGCAGAGCATTGTAGTTAAAATATTCGCCTGGATCAATAAGCGTGTTGTATTCTAGCACTCTCTTACGCAGAGGCAGGCGACTTGTACCTTCCGATGCGTGAAATCTTACGCTGTCAATCATGTATCTGGGGTGAAGCGTAGCGGCGGCATCGCTGTTTGCCTTATACTTCATAAGATGAAGGGTCACGTCAACGCCGTTATCGCCACTGGCGGTATCTGCGTCGTAACGTATAAAGTCCTTATGAAAACGATAGTAGCCTTGAGCGAGCAACTGGTTGGTTATACGTTTTCGTTCTGTATCAAGGCGGTCAACAGTAAAGCGCCCACCCGTACGCAAGCCACGATTACCAAGGCGCTCCATGTCAAGCAGTTTGGCTATCGAGTCGTCCTGTATGTCGTAATGAACGTGTCTTATTATATAAGGGTCACCAGGGTGAACCTTATAGGTCAGGCGTAGTCGTTTTCTGCGTATGCGTTTTTCATAGGTTACGTGCGAGTCCATATAACCCATGTTGTCAAGAGCCTGCTTCATGGCTTGGCTCGACTGCTCCGTCTGCACTGCGTCGTAAATGACAGGGGCTTCGCCCATACCTTGCAACAGGCGGTTGTTCCAACGAGTGGTGTCACGTCCCGACATTGAATAAACACCGAGAGGTATCTTAAAGGTAGAGAACCACTTAGAGTTGGCTCTCTGGCGTATGTACGGTGTAAGTTGCGACGCATCAACAGCTGCGTCATCAGATTCTATCTTTACGCTCTTCAGCATGTAACTGCCATCTGGCACGAACCTTGACGCCGAACAGCCAGACAACAGCAAAAGCACGAAAAGCAGTGATATGTCGTATAGTCTTTTACGAGGCTTTAACTTCATGATTGCAAAAGTACAAAAATATCAACACACCTGACGCATCAACTCAATTAAAAACACTATCTTTGCAAATGTTGATGCTAAGTAAAGCGAAAATAAAACTCGTTCATGCTCTGGAAACGAAGAAACAGAGAGAGCAGCAGAACCTCTTTGTGGCTGAAGGTCCAAAGGTGGTTGACGACCTCTTGCAAAGGTTTCAGCCTAAACTGTTTATTGCCACCGCCGACTGGATTAAGGCTAACAAAGACCGCACACAAAGTGCAGAACTGATTGAAGTTACCATCGACGAACTGCGTAAGGCATCGCTGCTGCAGCACCCTCAACAGGTGGTCGCACTATTCGCAATACCTGAACAGACACCCCCCGACACGTTATCACACGACAGCCTTGCACTCGCCCTCGACGGTGTGCAAGACCCCGGCAACCTCGGCACCATCATACGCATTGCCGACTGGTTTGGCATTGACCATATTTACTGTTCACAGAGCACCGCCGATGCCTATAACCCCAAGGTGGTGCAGGCTACTATGGGCAGCCTCGCAAGGGTCAACATAGTTTATACCGACCTTAAAGCATTACTT
The DNA here is from genome assembly GCA_964587765.1 of uncultured Prevotella sp. Taxonomy (GTDB): domain Bacteria; phylum Bacteroidota; class Bacteroidia; order Bacteroidales; family Bacteroidaceae; genus Prevotella. Next base: position 2,380 of record CAZPNJ010000122.1, on the reverse strand, counting down.
GAACGTTTGCCCGAAGATTTCCCTGTTTATGGCACTTTGCTCGATGGCGACAACATATACAGTCAAGAGCTTACGGCGCACGGACTAATCATCATGGGCAACGAGGGCAACGGCATATCCGAACAACTTCGCCCAATGGTAAACCGCCGGCTGAAGATACCCAGTTACCCTGAGGGATAGCCCACTGCCGAGAGCCTGAACGTGGCAATTGCCACAGCGCTGACCTGCGCCGAGTTCAGAAGAAGATAACCCAAGCACACATTATTAAACAATTAAATACATCTAATTATGGAGATTGAACTAATTAAAGACCGCAGCCTTTCGGCTTGCCTGCAAGCAGCTTACGACCTGCTGACCAAAAACTTCAAACAAATCGTTAAACTAACATGGGTGCCTGTACTTATCGCAGCACTTGCTTGTGCTTTATTACAAACAGCGGCAACAACCGAATCAAGTGCAATGATTGGAATCGCAGCAATTGCGCTAATCATTCTGTTTGCCTCAGCCATAGTTTACGAGGCTAAGGTTTACGGAATGTTTAATGGCGCACCGCTTAACACAAACATTGTCAAGTCAATTGTTATAATATTGTTTATTATTCCATGGGGCATCGTGTTCCCATTGTTAATAATAGCTTTTCCTGCCGTTTGCTACATTATCATACGTTATATAATGCAGCCCAACGAGGGAATACTACAAAACTTTGGAGAGAAGTTTAAGACTGGTTTCAGACACTGGGGCTTTATCTTCGGAACATTCATTGTTGCAGCATTGCTCGCCTTAATCGTTGTCTGGCTTGTAAGCATTCCAAAGGTTCTGATGGACACGGTTATCTCTATTTCAACCAGTGGCGCCGACATGGGCGACGTAGCGGGTCTGCCTTCTTCTGTATTTTGGGCAGGTGTAATACTCAACACAATTACTATGTTCCTGACCCTCTACATTGGTATGTTCAGCACTTTCGCTGAGTTCTACATTTACGGTTCAGTAGAAGCTCGTGAACAGCAGAAGCAAAACCTAAACTCATTCACAAAGGATGAAAGCACAGAAAATACTGTTTATTGATCGTGACGGCACCCTAATAGAGGAGCCTGAAGATGAACAGATAGACTCTTTCAGCAAATTGAAATTCACCAAAGGCATGTTCAAGAATCTGGCGTTCATTCGCCAGACTCTTGATTTTCGCTTCGTAATGGTTAGCTATCACGACGGACTGGGCACTGATGCCTACCCAGAAGCCGACTTCTGGCCTACACACAACTTTCTGTTGCAGTCGCTCGAAGGCGAAGGCATAACATTTGACGATATTCACATCGACCGCCACTTCCCCACCGACAACTCACCCATGCGCAAACCCGGCACGGGTATGCTCACCGAGTATATCAACAACCCCAATTACGACCTTGCAGGCAGCTACGTCATTGGCGACCGTGACACCGACCGCCAGCTTGCCGACAACCTTGGCTGCAAGGCGCTGATACTTGGACAGAACGGCATGACATGGGACAAGATTGCCGAACTGCTCTTCGCTGGCGAACGCACGGCAGAGGTGCGCCGCACCACCAAAGAAACCGACATATACGTTAAACTTTGTCTTGACGGTTCGGGCAAGTGCGACATATCCACAGGGCTGGGATTTTTTGACCACATGCTCGAACAGATTGGCAAGCACGGCATGATTGACCTGACCATTCACGCCAAAGGTGACCTACAGGTTGACGAGCACCACACAATCGAAGACACAGCCATCACCCTCGGCGAGTGCATACTCAAAGCTCTTGGCGACAAGCGTGGAATAGAGCGCTACGGCTATTGTCTGCCTATGGACGACTGTCTGTGTCAGGTAGCACTCGACTTTGGCGGACGCCCATGGCTCGTTTGGGACACCGACTTCAAGCGCGAGAAAATTGGCGAAATGCCGACAGAGATGTTCCTCCACTTCTTCAAAAGCCTCAGCGATGCGGCTAAGATGAATCTTAACATCAAGGCTGAAGGCACTAACGAACATCATAAAATCGAAGGCATATTCAAAGCCCTCGCCCGCTCACTTAAAATGGCGGTCAAAAGAGACATCTATCACTACGAGCTGCCCTCAACCAAGGGTGCACTGTAAGCACTTATACATACTGGACCGTCTCTTACGAACTGACGAAATAAATTCTGCAAAAACAAATAATCCCACGGCAATACCGTGGGATTATTGTATATAATAGGCGCAGCAAAATTTCTGTAAACATTATTACTCAAAATGACACCATTTTAAGGCTATAATCAAGGGGCGAAAACAGGGGGTAAAACATAGGTTGAGACTGATATATATCCCACGCATAGACTGGGATATATCCCAAGCCTACCTTGGGATATATCCTACGCTCACCTT
>CAZPNJ010000121.1:0-6523 GCA_964587765.1 uncultured Prevotella sp. | reverse complement strand
CCCACGCAGAAGTGGGAGAAGATGTTGTTGAGGGTTTCTTGGGGGGTGATTTCGCCGCCGACGATTTCCGCTAATTGGTGAATGCAAAGGCGGAGGTCTTCGGCGAGAAGGTCGTCGCTGAGTTGGGCGTTGAGGCCATCGATTACGCGTGAGATGCTTTCGCCGGCGCGTGTGAGCGCTTCGTAGTGGCGGGCGTTGCTGACAATGACGTCGTTGTCAGTGATTTCGGGTATATCGGCTGCCTTGAACAAAGTGTTTTCCAGTTGATTGATGTTTATGCCGTGCTTGGCGCTAATCTGGCAGTCAATATTGAAAGCATTAACGGGGTTTTGAGTCTGTTCAGAAACAATAGTTGATTGATTCGGGGAACAGTTGCCAGCAATGGCTTTCTGTTCGGTTAAATCAATTTTGTTTTGAACTATGAGCAGCTTTTTGCCTTGGGTTAGTTGGCGCATTTTGTTAATTTCTTCCATTGACGGTGTGGTGTCGATGAGCCAAATAACGATTGAGGCGCTGTTGAGTTTTTCGTATGCGCGAGAAATGCCTATTTGTTCTACCTTGTCGTCAGTTTCTCTTAATCCTGCGGTGTCAATAAATCGAAATGTTAGTCCGTTTATTTCGGTAGTATCTTCAATTACGTCACGGGTAGTGCCGTGAATGTCGCTAACTATGGCCCTTTCTTCGTGCAAAAGTTGGTTGAGCAGTGTGCTTTTGCCATCGTTAGTTTTGCCGACTATAGCCACGGGTATGCCTTCTTTCAGCGCAATGCCACGTTCAAAAGAGTGGGCGAGGGCGTTTATGCGTCCGTTTATTTTTTCAGACAGTTCGAGCAGTTGCTGTCGGTCGGCGAAGTCAACGTCTTGGTCGCTGAAGTCAAGTTCCAGTTCAAGCAGTGAGGTGATTTTGAGCAGTTGCTCACGCAGTAGGGCGAGCTCGCTGCTGAAATTGCCTTTCAATTGGCTTAGCGCCATGTGATGTGAGGCTTCGTTGCGGGCTGCTATGAGGTCAGCCACCGCCTCTGCCTGGCTAAGGTCCATCTTGCCGTTCATATATGCTCGCATGGTGTATTCGCCACGCTCTGCCTGACGGCAGCCAGCGTTAATCAGCGCTTTAAGAATTTCGCTTATAATGTAGCGGCTGCCATGACACGAAATCTCTGTTGAGTCTTCGCCCGTGTAGCTGTGTGGTGCCCGATAAACGCTCACCACCACGTCGTCAATCACTGTGCCGTCGCTGTTGATAATTTCGCCATAATGAAGCGATTGTGTCTTTGCGCTCATCAGATTGTGTCTGCCACGAAACAAAGTATCAGTCAAAGAGATTGCCTCTTTGCCCGATACTCTGATAACCGCTATAGCCCCTCCAGGTTGGGTGGAGAGGGCGCATATTGTGTCGTTAGATGCGTTCAAGAACTTTTTCGATAAGGTCGTCAATAGAATTCTTATAGTTGGCGTTAGCCTTTTGTGCCAAGCGGTTGGCAATAACCATGCAGCAGGTCAAAGCCTTGTGCCCCATCAGTGCTGAAAGACCGGCAATCGCCGAGCCTTCCATCTCGAAGTTTGTAATCTTCAGGTCGCCATAGCGGAAGGCCTCTACCTTTTTGTTCTGCTCAGGGTCAGCCAGTGGCAAACGCAACTCTCTGCCCTGAGGGCCGAAGAAGCCGCCGCACGAGATTGTCACGCCACGCACCATGTCGTCCTGTGCTATCTGTTCGAGCAATTCTTTGTTGTTGTCAATTACGTAAGGCTGCGACAGCAGAGGGTTCCAGTTCATGTGCTCTTTGAATTTGTTTTCAAAGTCGAGGTCGCATACTTCGTTGCGGCGAGCGTAGAAGTTGAGCAGGCCGTCAAAGCCGATGCTCTTAACGCTGGCGATGAACGAGCCGGTAGGCGTTTCAGGCTGCAAGCCGCCGCAGGTGCCAATGCGCACGAATGTCAGCGAGCGCAGGTTGTCTTTCTCTGTGCGGGTGTTGAAGTCGATGTTAGCCAGAGCGTCCATTTCGTTTACGACAATGTCAATGTTGTCGCAGCCGATGCCCGTGCTTTGTGCCGTTATGCGCTTGCCCTTATATGTACCTGTGATGCTGTGAAACTCGCGGCTTTCCACTTCACACTCTTTTGTTTCAAAGTGCGATGCCACGAGGTTTACTCTGCCGGGGTCGCCCACCAGAATAACCTTGTCTGCCAGCTGCTCTGGCTTCAAGTGAAGGTGAAATACGCTCCCGTCGGGGTTTATTATCAGTTCTGATTCTGCAAAGTACTTTTTCATTGTTCTAATCTCCTAATTTCTTTAGTTAGTTTGTTTATGTTTTCTTGTAGTGTGTTCGTTTCTTTTTCAAGCGTCAATATGGTCTGTGCCACCGAGTGGTTGCCAGCCGCATATTTGTCGCGCAGCGTGTTCAGTTCAGCTATCATGTCGCTAAGATTTCTCTCTGCCTTTTGCAGCGAAACGAAACATGCGCGAGCGTCGCTGTTCTTGAAGTCGCTCATTGAGCGGTAAGTCTTTCTATCGTTAATAACGAAGCAAATGGCGCTTTTATTGCTTGCCTCGCGGCTTTGCGCCTGCGTCAGTTTTTCAAGTCGTGCCAGTGCTTTGTCTCTGTCGCCAAACTGCCATGTGTCGCTGATGCTTGTCAGTCGGGCATATTTTTCTATCTGTCGGTCTGAAAGGTTGTCCTCGGCAAATCCCATGCGCACGGCTGTTGGCTCAAACGTGTAGATGCACACTTTGCCCTCTGGCTGAAAGCGGTCAGACACCAGCCAGCCCAGTTGGTTCATGTCGTCAATCGCCAAAAGATAGTCGTTGGCGTCAGAGTTGTAGGGCAGACCGCAGTTTTCTGGCTCAAAAAACTCGCCCTCGTCGCTGTTGTAGCGTGTCATGAATATGTCGAGCTTGCCCACGTTTTTGCTGCTCTGTGCGGCAAAGTAGAGCGTAACGCCGTCAGACATCAGATATGGGAAGTCGCACATGGTGAACTCGTCGCCGATGCCTCCCAGTCGTCGTGGCTTTGCCCAGTTCTTGCCCGTTTTGTCGCTGCCATACAGGTATCTGCCCGTCATCGAGTCGCCCTGCGCGAACAGTCGCCTTGTTTGCAGTTCGTTGGTGTATGTGGCAATGCTATCCTTAAAAGTCAGCCTGCCCATGTCTTTGCACAGCGGCAGATATTGCGGAAACGAGTCTTTCGCCACCACCATGCTGTCTATGAACATCAGTTTTGCCGTTGACGGCAGCAGCGAGTTGAACACTGTGTTGGTCGGCGTCTTCTTGGTTATTAACTTTATCTTCTTAGCCTTGCTTTTCACCACTCGGCGCTGTGCCATAGAAGTAGTGTTGCCGAACAAAAATCCGGCAACAACTAATAGTGATATGATAGCTTTGCGCTTTATTCTCATTATGGTTGAGTTTTATGCTTGCTTTAGTTTTTTGTCCATGTTGGCAGCGGCTCTGCGTCCGTCGCCCATGGCTAATATTACGGTTGCGCCACCTCTTACGATGTCGCCACCGGCGAATATGTCGCCCTTCGAGCTTTGCATATCTTCGTTTACCACGATAGTGTTTTTGCGGCCCAGTTCAAGTCCCTGAATTGATTTCGGCACGAGTGGGTTAGGCGAAACGCCTACGGCAACTATCACTTGGTCAACGTCGAGCGTGGTCAGTGCGTCCGGTATTGGTTCGGGGCTGCGTCGGCCGCTTGCGTCGGGCTCGCCCAGCTGCATCTGCTGCAACACTGCCGCGCACACTCTGCCTTCCTCGTCGGCTTTATATTCAACGGGGTTGTGCAGCGTCAGGAATTTTATGCCCTCTTCCTTGGCGTGCTTAACCTCTTCAAGTCGGGCGGGCATTTCTGCCTCCGAGCGACGGTAAACCAGCGTCACCTCAGCGCCCAGTCGCTTGGCTGTGCGACAAGAGTCCATTGCCGTGTTGCCACCGCCCACTACCAATACTTTTTTGACAATGTTCATTGGCGTATCGGTGTTGGGGTTTGCGGCGTCCATCAGGTTTACGCGGGTCAAGTATTCGTTTGACGACATTATGTTCAGGAAGTTTTCGCCGGGTATGTTCATGAAGTTTGGAAGTCCTGCTCCCGAGCCGACGAATATGCCTTTGAAGCCGTCTTCCTCAAGTTGCTCCACGCTAATGGTTTTGCCCACTATGCAGTCGGTTTGGAAGTGAACGCCCAGTTTCTTGAGGTTCTCGATTTCCACGTCAACTATGCGGTTGGGCAGACGAAATTCGGGTATTCCGTATTTCAACACGCCGCCGATTTCGTGAAGTGCCTCAAACACGTACACGTCGTAACCTTTCTTTATCATGTCGCCGGCGAAGCTCAAGCCTGATGGCCCTGAGCCCACAACGGCTACTTTTATGCCATTTTTTTGCGCTGTCTCGGGCAGCGAAATGTTGCCCGTCTCGCGCTCATAGTCGGCGGCAAAGCGCTCAAGATAGCCTATCGCCACTGGCTTTTCGCCCATTTTCAGGTGTATGCACTGACTTTCGCATTGCTTTTCCTGTGGGCAAACTCTACCGCACACGGCGGGTAGGGCAGAGGTGTTTTTCAGCACTTTGGCAGCCGCCAATATGTGGCCTCGCTCAATGTTTTTGATGAACGAGGGTATGTTTATGTTTACGGGGCAGCCCTCCACGCAGGTTGGCTTGCCGCAGTCGAGGCATCGCTTGGCTTCAATCATAGCCATTTCTTTGGTCAGCCCCTTGTTCACCTCTTCGGTTCTCGTTGTGGCGCGATACGCTGGGTCAAGTTCGGGCATTACCACGCGCTCTATCTCTCGGCGCTCTTTAGGCTTCATGGCTTTGCGCAGTTCGTCGCGCCACGGTGCGTTGCGGTCGGTCAGCTCTTCAATGGTCTCAGTCACGGACGTGACTGTTTCTGATGATGCGCTTGATTGTTTCTCGTCACGGGCGTCATTGTCGGCAGCCTTGATTGTTTGCAGGTGAGCCTCGTAGCGTTCCATTTCCTCTCTCTCGGCAGCCTTGAACTTGCCCATGCGCTTGAACATTTCGTCCCAGTCAACCAGTGCGCCGTCAAACTCAGGGCCGTCTATGCAAACGAACTTTGTCTTGCCGCCAATGGTCAGTCGGCAAGCGCCGCACATGCCCGTTCCGTCAACCATGATCGTGTTGAGCGAAACGTCGGTGGGCAGGTTGTATTTCTGTGTCAGCAGACAGCAGAACTTCATCATTATAGGAGGGCCGATGGCAAACACCTTGTCGATGTGTTCCTGCTGAATAAGTTTTTCAATGCCCACGGTTACTACACCTTTTTCGCCGTAAGAGCCGTCGTCGGTCATAATCAGTGTTTCGTCAGAGTTGGCTCTTACCTCGTCTTCCATGATGATAAGGTCTTTCGAGCGACCTGCCAGCACCGACAATACTCTGTTGCCAGCGGCCTTCAGCGCCTTTATTATTGGCAGCATTGGCGCGACACCCACACCACCACCGGCACAGATTACCGTACCGAAGTTCTCTATGTGAGTAGGGTTGCCCAGCGGGCCTACCACGTCGGTCACGTAGTCGCCCTCGCCGAGTTTGCACAGTTTGGTTGACGATAGTCCCACCTTCTGCACCACCAGCGTTATCGTGCCGCGATTTATGTCGGCATCGGCAATGGTCAGCGGCATACGCTCGCCCTTGTCGCCCACTCTTACTATTACAAAGTTGCCTGCCTTGCGGCTCTTGGCAATCAGCGGCGCTTCTACTTCAAAGAGAAACACCTTTTCTGAGAATTGCTCCTTACGGATAATCTTGTTCATGATTGTAGTGTATAAATTTATTGGATGTGTTATTGTTTAATGTAGCCCCCTGCGAGCTGCCGTTTGGGGGGCTGTGTATATTGTGTTTGCCCCTTGCGGGCTAAAGATTGGCGATAGGCTTAAAGCTTATCGTCAATCATTTCAAAGCCGCAGTATGGCACCAGTGCCTTAGGCACGCGTATGCCCTCAGGCGTTTGGTTGTTTTCGAGTATAGCCGCCACGATTCTTGGCAGTGCCAAAGCCGAGCCGTTGAGTGTGTGGCACAGCTCGGTCTTCTTTGTCTCGCTGTTGCGATAGCGGCATTTCAGTCGGTTAGCCTGATATGTGTCGAAGTTTGAAACTGACGATACCTCAAGCCAGCGCTTCTGTGCCTCGCTGTAAACCTCAAAGTCGTAGCATATTGACGATGTGAAACTCTGGTCGCCGCCGCAGAGCAAAAGTATGCGGTAGGGCAGTTCCAGCTTCTTCAGCAAGCCCTCTACGTGTTCAAGCATCTCCTTGTGGCTCTGCTTTGAGTGCTCTGGCTTGTCAATGCGCACCAGCTCTATCTTTGAGAACTCGTGCAGACGGTTCAGTCCGCGCACGTCCTTGCCATAGCTGCCTGCTTCGCGGCGGAAGCACTGCGTGTAGGCACAGTTCTTGATAGGCAGGTCCTTCTCGTCGAGTATCACGTCACGATAGATGTTCGTGACAGGCACCTCGGCTGTTGGTATCAAATAGAAGTCGTCAACCTCACAGTGATACATCTGACCCTC
>CAZPNJ010000120.1:4323-6556 GCA_964587765.1 uncultured Prevotella sp. | reverse complement strand
AAGTATTGAACTTCTGACTGACCTCCTCGTCAGATCCCGCTGCTATCAGTTTTACTGCATTATATAGCGGTTCCCAGTTTGTTGGATTTACATCGTCAATATCAGGATACTCAGTGCTATATGACTGCCACATCTCTGAGTAATTATCATATGAGGCGGGCTCATACATAGGATATGTGTTTCTGTCTGTGTAGTGACCCATAAACGTTTCGTAGCTCCAGTCCTTAGACTTCCACAGTTGCCCATGGAAAACATTGTTTATCGTGTCGTGCTTTGCCAGTTTCATTTGTTTGCGGTCTATGCACTCAGTCATGCAATACATACCCACATATTTACTATTAAGCAAGACTTCAACAAACTGTCCTCTTGTGCCAGTCATTGCCTTTGGCTGCTCTGCAAAGTAGTATGGCTTTGTAGAAAAGTCGTTCCAAAGGTCGGTGAGCACTCGGTTTCTAATTCTTATCATATCTACTTGGCATGCTTCCAATATCCATTTATTGTCGTCACGAAGTCCGAAGTAGCGTTTGTCTTTTTTCTCCCAGTTGTCGTTGTAAATCTTTACGTTATAGTTGCGTTTATGTTTGTTGTTTCCATTGGTGATACCACCACGCCACTTCATTTTCGTATTAAACAATTTTGGCTGCTCCTTACCTGGTTCAAACACACGAATTAGGCCCTTTGTGTAATCATAACCGAAGTCACCATATATTTGTACGATTGGCACGCCTGTGAATATCAACTTTGACGATATTACATTACCATTAGCATCGGTGGCACTTAGGGTGTAACTTGTGTTTGCGCTTACATTGTTAAATGTATATGTTGCACCTGGCCTTATTATTCTGCCATTGATTTTCAGAATGGCAGTACTACCCTTGTGAATAAAGTTAATTGTAGCCGTATAGTTTGAACCGAAATAATCCAAACCAATAGGATACATATATTGATTGTTCAGTTCATCGTAAACCATTCCTATATCGTTTATTCTTAGGCTGTCAAAAACAGCGTCAAGAGGAGCGGCTTTAGGCAAAAACTCAAGTTGGCGAACCTCTTCCAATAGTTCTTTTCTAAAATTCTCAAGTGCGGCAAACATTGCAACCGTATCATTTCTATTAGCATTCTTTATCTCAGCTACCAACGCACGGATTTCACTTTCTGTCTTTACTGGCGCACCTTCTACAACTATCTTCTCCTCCTCGCCAGCAATTAACGTGGTTTTTGCCCCATGGTAATACAAGTAAACATTGTCAATGGCTACCCAGTTGGCGTTAGTTGAGTTGAGTTTCATGCCCAAAGACAGGTCACCTCCGCCAAACGTGGTGGTAATATTATATGCCACAGGAATGTTGTTGCCTGTGTTTACTGCTTGAGTTTTGTCGCCAACATATAGTGTTACGCCAGTTACGTCATTACCGTTAAACTGGTCAGCCGACAGTGCCGATGCCGATAGCGTATATTTTCCCGCAGGCAAGTTGGCAATAGTTTGAGATAGTTCGTCATTATATAATGTACTGTGTCCTAACCAGTATTCAACGAAAGGCTGCTCAAGGTAAGCCCCGTCACCAGTAGTTGAATAGTGGCTGCCACCAGCACCGGTATTTAAGAAAAAGTGACTTGTAGTCCAACCAATAAGTGAATTGGTTGTTGCCGTCATCCATGAAGACACGTCAATGCCATCGTCCTGAGGTACTGTGATTGTTTTCTCTTTAAATGTGTAGTATTGATTGGAGCCGCCGTTGGCCTCATGTGTACCTACAATATACGAGCCGTTACGCACGTCCCAGACATGAGACGTAATGCCCACATTTCTTATAATATATGTATTTCCGCTTTGCTCGATGGTCCAAAGTGAATAGTTTCCATTCATATTATCCGTCAAAGCAATGTAACGTCGGTCAGTCGTCATATCATAAGTACCGTTGTAAGTGATGTATTGTCCTGTCTTTGCGTTTTTTATGGCGTAAGCACCATTGCCATTTGCAACAAATTTCCAGTAGGTTTCATCATCGGTAGTAGCCGTTGTAAGATAATAAACCGGAGTTTTCTGATTGTTTGTAGCCCCAAGCGTGACGCAACCGCCGGCATAAGCGTTACAAACTATTTGATAAACGGAATTTCCATTAAAAGTTATAGCCATAGCGCGCTGCGCCAATGCGACCATTATGATAACTGAAACGAGTAAATATTTCTTCATGTTCTTGTTTAAATATATTAATTTATTCATCTGTTAAAG
>CAZPNJ010000120.1:0-4313 GCA_964587765.1 uncultured Prevotella sp. | reverse complement strand
CATGTTCTTTTTAGGATAGTTTCTGTTTGGTTTTATTTTACCCTGCAAAAATAAGGTTATTTTTTGATTTAAAGGCATTTATTATGAAAAAAGCTCGGCTGAAATAGTTCAACCGAGCTTTTTGTTGTTTCGCTTACAAGCTTACTTACGAAGACCGAGTGCCTTAATGATAGCACGATAACGGTTTACGTCCTTGTTGTAAAGATAAGTAAGCAACTTGCGACGCTTACCTACAAGCATTGTAAGAGAACGAGCTGTACTATGATCTTTACGGTTCTCCTTAAGATGTTCCGTCAAGTGGGAAATACGGTATGAGAACAATGCTATCTGGCTTTCTGCTGAGCCAGTATCAGAGTTAGACTTTCCGTACTGTCCAAAGATCTCTTTTTTCTTTGCTTGATCTAAATACATTGTGTTAATTATTTATATGTTGTGCAAAAATGCGGGTGCAAAGGTACTATAAAGTTGAGAAACAACAAAATAAATCGCCTTTTATTTTTTATAATTGTGGCATGTATGTATTCTTCATACTATAAAAAACGACTTCATTGTATAAGAAATAAATCAAAAATTTAGTTCAAGCGGCGAGTAATATTAAATAAAATATGTAACTTTGCGTCATGGCAGAAGATTTTGACATAAGAGAAGAAAGCCTTTCAACGAGAGAAAAGGACTTCGAGAATGCCCTGCGACCATTGAAGTTTGAAGACTTTAGCGGACAGAAAAAGGTTGTTGAGAACCTGGAAGTCTTCGTTGAGGCAGCCAAATATCGCGGCGAACCGCTTGACCACACCTTATTGCATGGTCCTCCTGGACTTGGAAAGACCACACTTAGCCAAATCATCGCTAACGAACTGGGAGTAGGTTTTAAGATAACGTCTGGCCCTGTTCTTGACAAGCCGGGCGATTTGGTTGGCATACTCACATCACTTGAGCCAAACGACGTATTGTTTATAGACGAAATTCACCGTCTGTCGCCTGTTGTTGAGGAATATCTTTACTCTGCGATGGAAGACTATCGCATAGACATTATGATAGACAAAGGTCCGTCTGCCCGTTCTATTCAGATAGACCTAAACCCATTCACACTGGTTGGCGCAACCACTCGCAGCGGACTTCTAACAGCGCCACTGAGAGCGCGTTTTGGCATAAATCTCCACCTTGAATATTACGACCCACAAACCTTGCAGCGCATTATCAAACGTTCTGCAAGCATACTTCAGGTGCCTATCGACGATGACGCAGCGTTTGAAATAGCACGCCGCTCACGTGGCACGCCTCGTATAGCCAACGCTTTGTTGCGTCGCGTCAGAGACTTTGCCCAAGTTAAGGGCGACGGGCGCATTGACCTGACTATTGCCAGACTGTCACTGACATCGCTCAACATCGATAGCTACGGACTTGACGAGATAGACAACAAGATACTGTTGACTATCATAGACAAATTCCGTGGAGGGCCAGTCGGCGTTTCAACCATTGCCACAGCTATTGGCGAGGACGCAGGCACTCTGGAAGAGGTTTATGAGCCATATCTGATAATGGAAGGTTTCATCAAGCGCACGCCGCGAGGCCGTGTGGTTACCGACCAAGCGTTTGAACATCTTGGCAGAAATCAGTTTCAGGCTCGCCAAGGCGAAGACAGAGGACTATTTGATTGACATAGAGTATGAGAAAAGCAATATTCGTAGGCAGTTTCGACCCTTTCACCGTTGGTCATGAGGCAATCTTGAGAAGAGCATTGCCATTGTTTGACAGCATAACCATCGGTGTAGGCTATAACGAGCATAAGAAATATATGCAGACAGCTGAAGAAAGAGTTAAAACAATCAAAAGCCTATATTCTTCAGAGCCTCGCATCAGCGTAAAGAAATACACTTGTTTGACCGTTGACTTCGCTCAGCAAGAAGGAGCTGACTATATTATAAAAGGTGTTCGCTCTGTGAAAGACTTTGAATATGAGCGCGAACAAGCCGACATAAACAAGCGCATCGGCAATGTTGAGACAATATTCTTAATGGCAGATGCCGAGATGGCAAGCATTTCATCAACCATGGTCAGAGAGCTGATGCACTTTGGCAAAGACGTAAGTGAATTTTTACCCAAAAATAAATAACAAACAACATAAAGACTATGATTACATACAACACTGATGGCGTAAAGATGCCAAACATTCGTCGCAGAGACATTTCTGCATGGATAAAGAAAGTAGCTGCCGGCTATGGCAGAAAAGTTGGCGAAGTAGGCTACATGTTTGTTAACGATGAAAAGATATTGGAGGTAAACAATCAATATCTCGGTCACGACTATTACACTGACATCATAACCTTCGACTATGACGAAGGCGACACCATAAACGGCGACCTTGTTATTTCGCTCGACACCGTCAGAACCAATGCCGAGAAGTTTGGCAAGCAATACGAAGATGAGTTGCACAGAGTAATAATTCACGGCATACTTCACCTGTGTGGCATCAACGACAAAGGTCCCGGCGAGAGAGAGATTATGGAAGCTAACGAGAACAAGGCTCTTGCCATGCTCTGCAAATAAAAGTTACAATATTTTGGAGGAACAAACAAAAATGTGTAAGTTTGCACATATCAATTAATTAATAACAGACATCCAATCAAAACAAAGTTTCTATGAAAGAATTTCTAAAGTATGTTTTTGCCACTGTTGTCGGCATGTTCGTCTTCGGCATAATCGTAGGCGCATTATCTATCATGAGCATCATTGGCATGGTGGCATCAACAGAGGCTACTAAAGGAATAAATGACAATTCCGTATTGGTGCTTAACTTGAACGGAACTATTACCGAGCGCGCACAAGACCACTTTCTGAACCAGCTCACCGGAGGCGAAGTGACAGAAATGGGCTTGGACGAACTCAGGTCAGCCATCAAGAAAGCTAAGGCAAACGATAAAATCAAAGGTATATATATAGAAGCAGGCGCTCTTGAGGCAGGGCTTACCACCATGCAGGAGTTGCGCGACGCCCTTAAAGACTTCAAGAAGAGTGGCAAATGGATAGTTGCTTACGGCGACACCTACACTCAGGGCGCATATTACGTTTCATCAGTTGCCGACAAGGTATTCATCAACCCAGAGGGAATACTTGACTGGCACGGCATTGCCTCACAACCTTATTATATTAAAGACATCGCCGAGAAGTTTGGCGTAAAGTTCCAAGTGGTAAAAGTGGGCAACTATAAGAGCGCCACTGAGTTCTATACAGAAGACCACATGAGCGACGCCAACCGTGAGCAACTGACAGCCTACATAAACGGAGTATGGAAACACATGCTTGCCGACGTCAGCGCAAGCCGCAAAATAAGCACTGACAAACTGAACAGCATTGCCGATGGTATTGTAGCCCTTGACAACGCAAAGAACTACGCCAGCCAGAAACTGGTTGACAAGTTAATCTATGCCGACCAAGTAAAGGGCGAGATTAAGAAGTTGCTAAAGATAGATGAAGACGAGTCAATAAACCAGCTGAGCCTTGCCGACATGAGCATGGTTAAGTCGGTTGACCAAGATGGCGACGACAAGATTGCCGTTTACTACTGCGAGGGCACAATCGTAATGAACAACACCGGTCAGAACTTTTCTGAAGGTTCACAGATTGTGGCAAAGAACGTTTGCCACGACCTTGAAGAACTTGCCAACGACGATGACGTTAAGGCCGTTGTATTGCGCATTAACTCTGGTGGTGGCGACGCTTACGCTTCAGAACAGCTATGGCATCAGATTATGTTGCTAAAGGCTAAAAAGCCGGTTGTGGTTTCTATGGGCGACTACGCTGCATCGGGCGCTTACTACATGAGTTGCGCTGCCAACTGCATATTCGCAGAGCCAACCACATTGACCGGTTCTATCGGCATCTTTGGCGTTATTCCTGACTTCAGCACACTCGTAACGCAGAAACTCGGCATTAAGTTTGACGAAGTGAAAACCAACAAGAACTCAACGTTCGGCAACCTTGCCGCACGTCCACTCAACAATGATGAACTTGCAGCTATGACAAGCCGCATACAGCGTGGCTATCAGCTTTTCCGCAAGCGTGTATGCGATGGCAGAAACCTCAGCGTTGAGCAGGTTGAAAAGATTGCCGGCGGCCACGTATGGCTTGGCACTGATGGCAAGCAGATAAAGCTGGTTGACCAGTTGGGCTCACTTGACGACGCCATTGCCAAAGCCGCATCACTGGCTAAGGTCAAGAGCTATTATACAAGCAACTACCCTGCCCCACTCACATGGCAGCAGCAGTTGTTTAACAATGCCAACAAGGGCAGCTATCTTGACGAGCAGCTGAAG
>CAZPNJ010000119.1:4484-6586 GCA_964587765.1 uncultured Prevotella sp. | reverse complement strand
AGATTGCCAAGATGGGCAATGCCGGGCGCAACGGCGGTGAGTACTACACGCCGCGTCCGCTGATTCGTACCATTGTCAAGGTGGTTAACCCGCGTATCGGTGAAACGTTGAATGACACTGCCTGCGGATCGGCGGGTTTCCTGTGCGAAGCCTATAACTACATGAAGGAGCAGATACACAGCACCGAGGACATCCGTATTCTTCAGGAGGACACCTTCTTTGGCAAGGAGAAGAAGCCGCTGCCCTACATCATCGCCACGATGAACATGATTTTCCATGGTGTGGCAGCACCCAACATCATTCGTGGCAATACGCTGGCAGAGAATCTTAGTCAGATACAGGAGAAAGACCGCAAGAAGGTCGTACTGGCCAATCCCCCGTTTGGTGGCTCCGAGCGTGGCGAGGTGAAACAAAACTTCGACATCAACACCTCCGAGACGGCATACATGTTTATGCAGCACTTCATCAAGATGATGAAGACGGGCGGCCGTGCCGGCATCGTCATCAAGAATACGTTTTTGAGCAACGGCGATGCTGCTGCCCTGAGGAAGGTTCTCTTGGAGCAATGCAACCTGCACACCATTCTCGACCTTCCCAGTGGCGTGTTCCAGGGGGCAGGCGTAAAGACCGTGGTACTGTTCTTCGACAAGGGAACGCCTACAAAGAAGATATGGTATTACCAGCTGAACCCAGGGCGTAACCTCGGGAAGACGAATGCCCTGAACGAGGACGACCTTGCTGACTTCCTAAAGTTGCAGCAGACGAAGGGCGACAGCGGGAACTCTTGGTCAGTAGATGTTGCTACGCTTGGCGAAGACTGCGACCTCAGCGTCAAGAACCCCAACAAGGTAGAGGAGAAAGATGAGCGTGACTTGGAAACCATTCTCAATACCATTGATGACCTTCAAGACGAGGCTAGTGGAGTCATGCTCAAACTTTGGGACGATGTTTTCCCTTCTAACGACTATTCTCTCTTTGGTAAGCTCCGTGACGATGATGAAAATGGAATTTGGGATAATAAGGAGGAAGAGAGATGAGAGAAGGATGGAAGTTTAAGAAGTTGGGAGAGGTGGGGATAACACAAACAGGCACGACACCTTCAAAAACCAAAAAGGAAAATTATGGTGACTATATCTCATTTATAAGACCTGCTGAAATATCCGCAGATGGCTCTGGATATATAAATTATGAAACAGAGGTAAAACTAAGTAAAGAGGGGTTAAAGAATGGAAGATTGTTTAAAGCTGGTTCAATTTTAATGGTATGTATAGGAAGTATTGGTAAAATTGGTTATTTGGAAAAAGATTCTTCATGTAATCAACAAATAAATGTTCTTACTCCTGATAAGATATATAACTCAAAATATATCTTTTATGCTATGAGTAGTCCAGCTTTTCAAGATGATTGTTTAAAAATAGCACAGGGTGCTCAAGCAACTTTACCTATTATAAATAAAACGAAATGGAGTAATCTGCTTATCCCTATCGCTCCTATTTCCGAGCAGCAGCGCATAGTGAAACGTCTTGATGCAGCCTTTGCCCATATAGACGAGCTGAAAGCGAATTCAGAAAAGCAACTCAGCGAAGCCCGTGCCCTCTTCCAGAAGGCACTCTCAAAAGCTATGGAGCCAAAAGAAGGGTGGGAAGAAAAAAAAATAAAAGAAGTAGGTGAGGTCTTTGGTGGAACAACACCAAGTACAAGTAATCCTGATTTTTGGGATGGTGATATTTGTTGGATATCTCCAGCAGAACTAGAAGCTGTGTTAGCAAAGAGTTTAAAAGAACTGCCTATTGGTACCGTCATTTTATCATCAAGAGCACCTATTGGTAAGGTGGCTATTAACAAAGTCCCAATGTATTGCAATCCAGGATTTAAATGTGTTGTTTGTGGCCCTAAAATCTATAATGAGTTTTTATATTGGTGGTTTTATGGAAAGACTGTATATTTAAATTCTATTGGAACAGGAGCAACTTTTCCAGAAATATCAAAGACTGTTGTAGAGAATATATTAGTTCCGATAGCATCAATTGATGAGCAGCGCAGCATTGTCGCCCGTTTGGATTCTCTCTCCGCTCATGTCCGTGAGTTGGAAGAAATCAATA
>CAZPNJ010000119.1:0-4474 GCA_964587765.1 uncultured Prevotella sp. | reverse complement strand
CGAGTGCGATGCCCTGAAACAAGCATTATTAAGAAAAGTATTTGAATAACTAATAAAGATAAGATTATGAGATATATAGAGAACAAAAAATATTGTGTATTTCAATATGACTCATTAGCTATTTACTTCGTTAAATCCCATGGAAGTTTTCGTGTTTATAAGATGGAAAATGGTATGACATCTCAATTATTAAATGATGTATTTGTTGAAGTGAAATTATTGTCAAAGGGGGATTGTTATTGTTACCTATTGCTAAGAAAATTTAATGGTTCATGTACTGTTATTGATATATTAAATATGGAGACAGTAAATAGTTTCCATCGTTCCGAATTATTGTCTTTGTATAAAAGAACTATTGACAAAGAATATGAAAAGGAAACAGATGCCGTATTTGCTTTATGGAAGCAAGATAAAAAGAATTTCTCTATCTGGTCACTTAAAGAGGGCTATCTTTTTGAACCTTATGATTGCAATAAATTAGAAGAATACGCGAATGGAGTTATATTAGATGATAAACTGGCTGTAGAATATAATGGTTCTTCTTATGATATTTCATCATATAAAGAAATAAAAGGATGTGTTTACTATAGTGAAGAGAAAGATCGTTATCTTTACTTATTAGACCAAGATGATAGTTTGTTTGTAACAATGGACGCTGATGAATACGATAAAAACATTGTCAAGGCAGATTTAATTTCAAGAAAGATAGAATACAATAAGGAAACGGAAGAACTATCCATTATAGAATCAGAAGACCCAACAGATTGGTCTGAATATAATGATATTGCATATGAAGGTTATAGCAGATTAGAATTAGGATATGATGATTGAAAATAGTTGGAAATTACTGTGATGGTAGTAAAACAAAAATAACAATGGACGAAACCGCAACACGACGAAAGCTGATAGACCCTGCGCTGTATGCCGTAGGCTGGGAACAGGTGCCCGAAAGTGAGATACTGACGGAGCAGCGGGCATATATCACGCCCGGTGAGGTGACAGCCCTGCCGCAGAACAAGCACCCGAAGAAGGTGGACTACCTGCTGATGTATAAGCGGAAGAAGCTGGCCGTCATCGAGGCGAAGAGCGACGAGAAACACGTCAGCGAGGGCATACCGCAGGCAAAGAAATATGCCGAGCTGCTGCACATCCGCTTTACCTATGCCACCAACGGCAGGGAGATATGGCAGATAGACATGGGCGTGAAGGATGCCCAGGGCAACATGGTTGTTCCCTCGAAGGAAGGACCCGTAGAGAAGTTCCCCACACCGCAAGAGCTGTGGCAGATGACCTACCCCGAAGAGAACGAATGGCGCGACAAGTTTAACCTCTGCCCCCTGAACCGAGGTGGAGGGCGAGAGCCGCGCTACTATCAGGAGATAGCCATCGATGCTGTACTCTCTGCCGTGGCACGTGGGCAGAAGCGCATCCTGCTGACCATGGCAACAGGAACTGGAAAGACCTATACCGCTTTCCAGATATGCTGGAAGCTGTATCAGACAGGATGGAACATAAGGAACACAGAACACAAGCCGCGTATCCTGTTTATTGCCGACAGGAACATTCTTGCCAACCAGGCGAAGAACGACTTTGAGCAGTTTCCCGAGGACGCGATGGAACGCGTAACGCCCGAACTGATACACGACAAGAAGCACAACGACCGCCTACCGACAGCGCGACACCTGTACTTCACCATCTTCCAAACGGTGATGGGCGAAGACGCAACAGGGCAACCGTTCTACAAGCAATGGCCACAGAACTTCTTTGACTTTATCATCATTGACGAGTGTCACCGAGGTGGAGCCAACGACGAAAGCGAGTGGCGAGAGCTGATGACGTGGTTTGCGCCTGCCGTGCAGCTGGGCATGACCGCCACGCCGCGCCGTAAGGACAATGCCAACACCTACCGCTACTTCGGCGACCCCGTCTATACGTACTCGTTGAAACAGGGCATTGAGGATGGTTTCCTCACGCCCTTCCGCGTCAAGATTGCCACCAGCAATATTGACACCTACAAGTATAATCCCCACGACGATGTAGAGGGGAACATTGACGTGGAGCGTACCTACACCGAAAAGGACTTCTATGCCGGTAACATTGAGATGCGTGAGCGCGACGAGCACCGCGTCAAGGAACTGTTAGGGCAGATTAATCCTAACGACAAGACGCTGGTTTTTTGCGCCACACAGGCACACGCCCTGGAAATCATGGCTATGATTAACCAGTGGAAGCAAGTGCCTGATTCAAACTACTGCGAACGAGTGACGGCTGACGACGGCAGCAAGGGTGAGGAAACGCTGAAGAAGTTTCAGAACAACGACCTGCTGCGCCCCACCATCCTCACCACGTCGCAAAAGCTGTCAACGGGTGTGGATGCCCGCAACGTGAGGAATATCGTGCTGCTGCGCCCCGTGAACAATATGATAGAGTTCAAGCAGATACTGGGACGCGGCACCCGGCTCTTCGACGGCAAATACTTCTTCACGCTTTACGATTTCGTGGGTGCCTCGGAAAGATTTAAGGATGATGACTGGGACGGTGATCCCTTCTGCGAAGTATGCGGCAACTATCCCTGTACGTGCAACAGGACACCTAAGGGCGTATGCTCCGTATGTGGCAACGACCCTTGCACGTGTCCGCCACCGCTGCCACCAGAGCCTTGTCCCATTTGCGGCAACCTGCCGTGTACCTGCCCGGGCGGCCCCAAGAAAAACAAGATTGTGGTGAAGCTGTCGCCCCTGCGCTCCCTGTGTCTGGAAACGCGATGGGACGAGCGCATCATGTTTGGCAACGAGGTGCTGACCATCGACGAATACATCAAGAAGCTGTTTGGTGCCCTGCCTAAGTTCCTTGACGGAGAAGAAGACTTGCGCCAGCGGTGGAGCAGCCCCGACACCCGTCAGCAGCTCCTTGACGTACTGGAGCGTTCAGGATTCCCCGAGGACAAGCTGGAACAGATGCGGCGCATACTGCAGCTGGAGCAATGCGACATGCTCGACGTGCTTGCCTTCCTTGCCTACGAGACAACGCCCATAGAGCGTCAGCGACGGGCAGAGATACTGCGTGAGGACATGCTGAAGGAGCTGTCGAAACAACAGCAGGAATTCATAGACTTCATCCTCGACATGTATGTGCGCAACGGCTTCAAGGAGCTGGGCATGGAGAAACTGGCCACGCTCATTGACATGAAGTACCATACCATAGCCGATGCCAAGCAGCAGCTGAACTTGGACGTGAAGGGAATGCGTGACCTTTTCCTCGGCATGCAGAAGGAGCTGTATAACGGCAAGGGAGTGGTGAACGTCACCATAGAGAATCATTATCACGGACAAATAGATAACTTAACAATAAACGAATAAATAAAGCGTTATAAAGATAAAGTTAAAAAGTTAGACAGTTAAAAAGAAAAAAACTTAGCGCAAGCGCTTACTTTCTGAGGGCCAAAATCTCGACGGGCTGATGCCCAGCTCATTCCAAGGAAGTATGCGGCCAACGCTTCGTGTGATTACATCACAGCGAGGGCGGCGGTCGTATGACAATGAGGAATGAGGGAGTCGAGACCCAAGGCCCTGCTTTGTTTACGAATACGTGCCCTTGCTTTTTCTTTGCTACGAACCCGTAAACAATATAACAACATAAAAAACAATGGAAACATCAGAAAAGACACAGCGTCATGGTGGCATCTACAACTATTTTGAAGGTGCCACCATCAACAACTTAGTGATTAACGGAACAATGAACAAGAATGGCACGGAGCACTTTCATGGGAACACGGCAGAACGCACAAACACGTATTCTGACACCCAGATAGCACAGGCTTTGAGCCGTATTGTAGGAAAAGGCAAGGCTATAGACAGCAAACAGAAATGGGCGGGTGCCCACTGGCTGTTGCGCTGGGAGTGTAACTACCCGGTCAACACGCAGGACTTTTGTGACAAGATAGCCACTCTTCAGCTGCCTGAAGATTTGGAGTATAAGTGCGAATACAGGAACATTCTGGAGATCTCCACCCTTTCGTTTATGACTGAAGATCCAAGGAGTCTGGAAAGCGTGAAGTATAGCAAAAATGATGAATCCGTTTTCTTTCAGTTGAAAGAAGTGGTCATCGCTTTACAAAGAGAATTGAGAAAAACGACTGAGCAGGAAATATAGTTTTTGGCAAAACGTTGGCAAAACGTTGGCAAAAAAATGGCATTTCGTTGCAAGCTGCGGAATGCCTTTTTTTTGTCCCTACCTTTGCTCCTGGAAATCGCGATTCCACGAATGGTTTAACAATTAAAAAAACAAAAAGTTATGGAAACAATAGGAATTTTAAAGAATGTGGGCGCTATGACTGTGCGCCAGGTGACTAACCCGAGAACGAATGAGCAGGAGGACTTCAAGGCTGTGGGCGTGTCGTTCACGGTGGGCAGCGACTCGCTCTACGGCGAGGCGGTGCAGAAGGATGCCGAGGACATCTGCAACATGCAGGCAG
>CAZPNJ010000118.1:0-6590 GCA_964587765.1 uncultured Prevotella sp. | reverse complement strand
GAAAGAACGTGCACACAGGGGCTAAGAACGTTATGCGGTCGGGGTGTTTCCTGATTAGTCGCTCCGCCACCTGTATGAGCCATTCCATACCACCCGATGCCTGCAACACGCCAGCGCATGTTACGGCTGCAATAATAATGTATATAACATCTGTAGGAGGCGTTCCAGGCTTTAAGCCAAAACCAAATACAAGAATTGCAAGGCCTATTCCCGAAATAGCGCCCAAGGCCAACGAACCGTAGCGCGAGCCTACCCATAGAGCCAACAACACTATAAGCAGCTCAATAATCATTGTAATTGTCATAATAGTCAGGTCTTATAAAGTTTTACTTATTTGCATATACAAAGCACCATCATGTACCTTTTCATTTGGCAAATATAGGCAAAAAGCCGACCATCCGTGTAAACAATCCCGAAAAACCAACCCTTAAAAAGGTTGAAACTCATAAAAGACTGCTTAAAAAAGCTTTGAGAAACAAAATTTTGTTCATACATTTGCGTTCGATTATCAGATAATTTAGAACAAAACATAACAACAAGTATGAATAAGAAAGTAATAATACCTATTATTATAGCAGGTCTATTGCTCGTTGGCGGCTTTGCTTATCTTGCCATCAGTCTCAACAAACAGAAACAAGAAAATCAGGCTATGCAAGAGTTGGCAGAACTTGACAAGAAGGAAATGGAGAATGAGTATCAGCAGTTTGCCAACCAATATAGCGAAATGCGTTCGCAGATAACAAATGACTCACTTGTAGCACAACTCACTGCCGAACAGGAGAAGACCGAAAAGCTACTCGCTGAGTTAAAACAAGTAAAAAGCAGTGATGCACGTGAGATTGCACGTCTGAAGAAGGAACTTGCAACCGTAAGAGCCGTACTCAGAAGCTACGTTATAGAGATAGACTCCTTAAATCGTCTGAACCAATATCTTACGGCTGAGAACACCCGTATCCGTGGCCAGTACGACGAGGCAACGAAACAAATAGCCGGACTTAACACCGAAAAGGCATCATTATCAGAGAAGGTTGCCATCGCTTCACAGCTTGACGCCAACGGCATAAGCCTCATAGCAAAGAACAAGCGCGGCAAACAAACCGACAAGATAACCAAGTGCAGAACCTTGCAACTCAACTTTAACCTTGCAAAGAACGTAACAGCTCAAAACGGTATGCGCACCGTTTATGTACGCATAGTATCACCTACAGGCAACGTACTCGGCAATGCCGGAGCTTTCCCTTACGAGGACAAGACGCTGCAATGTTCTATGAAAAAGAACGTTGAGTACGGCGGTGAGGAAACACCCATCACCATGTATTGGAACGTAACTACCGCACT
Source organism: uncultured Prevotella sp. (assembly GCA_964587765.1). Lineage (GTDB taxonomy): Bacteria > Bacteroidota > Bacteroidia > Bacteroidales > Bacteroidaceae > Prevotella. The sequence continues at coordinate 5,252 of CAZPNJ010000118.1, read as the reverse complement.
TTCCGAGGGAACCTATAACGTCAGCATCTTCGCCGACGGCAACATGATAGGTTCAAGAAGTTTCTCTTTCAAATAAAAATCCGTTTATAATGATGAGAAAAGTATTCATAGCTTTATTCATCTTTACGGCTTCTACCCATGCACTGGCTGGCACGCTGTCACTTGACTCGTGTCGGGCTATGGCTCTACGCAACAACAAGCAACTCAATGCCTCTAAGTTAAAACAAGAGTTGGCAAGGAATGTGCGCAAGGCAGTCAGGACAAAATACCTACCAAAGGTTGACGCTCTTGGCGGATATGAGTATTTTAGTCGTGAAATAAGCATTCTTAGCGACGCCCAGAAGAGCAATCTCGCCAATTTGGGTACAAACATTGTAAGCGGCGCGGGCGGCAGTTTGCCCCAGTTGCTCGGCGCACTTGCCCAACAGGGAGCCATCTCTCCCACTATCGCCAACGACCTTGGCACTATATTCAGTCAGACAGGTGCTAACATCGCACAGTCGGGCAACGCCATAGGTCAGCAGATAAACAACGCTTTCCGCACCGACACACGCAATATTTGGGCTGGTGCAGTCATGGTACGCCAACCGCTGTTTATGGGTGGTGCCATCACCGCAGCCAACAATATAGCCGATATTAACGAGGCTATGGCAGCCAATAGTCTTGATTTAGCTCAGCAAAACACATTATATAATATAGACCGCACCTACTGGACTGTCGTATCGCTAAAGCACAAGCAAAAGCTCGCCAACAGCTATCGCAACCTTGTGAAAAAGTTGTCTGACGACGTTCATAAGATGATAGCTCAAGGTGTTACCACCCGTGCCGAAGGACTGAAAGTTGACGTAAAGGTCAACGAGGCAGACATGCAGGTCACCGAGGTTGACAACGGACTTTCACTCGCTCGCATGCTGCTTTGCCAGCTCTGTGGAATGCCACTCGACAGCAAGTTCACCCTTGCCGATGAAGATAGCGACATCAGTAGCATTGAAACCATTGAAGAGCCTATCGCGTCAGACTCTGCCGAGGCATGCCAAAGAGCCGAAGTAAAAATGCTTAACTATGCCGTAAAACTGTCTGAGCAAACCACAAAACTTATGCGCTCGCAGTATATGCCACATCTGTTCTTAACAGGAGGCTACATGATTTCCAACCCCAACGTGCTCAGTGGTTTCAACAAAGAGTTCAAGGGTCTTTGGAACGTAGGCGTAACACTTCACGTGCCAGTATGGAACTGGTTTGAAGGTGCTTACAAGGTTCGTGCCGGCAAGGCAGCCACCGCCATGGCACAAATGGAAATGAACGATGCCCGCGAAAAGATAGAGCTGCAAATAGAGCAGACCCGATACAAACTCAGCGAGGCACACAAGCGTCTTGCCACCGCCATACAAAACCTGACCAGCGCTAATGAGAATCTGCGCTGCGCCAACATAGGTTTCCGTGAGGGCGTTATTGAAACGACCGAAGTCATGGCTGCGCAAACAGCATGGCAAAAGGCACAAACACAGAAGATTGACGCCGAAATAGAAGTTAAACTCGCCCAAGTAGGCTTAAAAAAAGCACTGGGCAGACTAAAATAAACACATACATAGGAGAGAGTAAGATATGTCAGCTAAATCACAAAATAGAAACATTCTCATAACGACAGCAATAATTGTCGCCGTAGTAGTATTCACTGGTATTCTCGGATTCATCTTCCTCGACAGGGAAGATGACGTCATACAGGGACAAATCGAAGTATCAGAATATCGTGTTTCAAGCAAATTGCCAGGTAGAATTGTTGAGATTAGAGTAAAAGAAGGCGACTATGTACACAAGGGTGACACCCTTTGCATACTTGAAGTGCCTGAGGTTGACGCACAGAAAAAGGTGGCAGAGGCTACCGAAGGAGCGACACAAGCTCTGAGCGACCTCGCCGACAATGGAGCAAGGCAGGAGAACATACAGTCTGCCTATCAGATATACCAGCAGGCGATTGCCGCACGCGACATTTCAAAGAAATCATACGACCGTGTGCAAAACCTCTTTGATGAAGGTGTCGTAAGCGCCCAAAAGCGCGATGAGGCATTTGCCTCTTACAAGGCAAGCGACGCTGCCGTACTCGCCGCAAAAAGTCAGTATGAAATGCTGAAGAGAGGCGCACGCACAGAAGAAAAGACCGCCGCACGCAAACAGGTGCAGGCAGCAAAGAGCGCTGTTGACGTGATTGGCTCGCTACTTAAAGAGACAGTGCAAATTTCGCAATACGATGGCGAGGTCAGCGAGATATATCCTAAGGTAGGTGAACTGCTCGGTTTGGGCTCACCCATTATGAGCATCTCGCTCATGAATGACATGTGGGGCACATTCAACGTGCGCGAAGACCAGCTTGGCGACCTTGGCATTGGCAAAACATTCACCGCCTTTGCTCCTGCCTTCAACAAAGATATTGAAATGAAGGTTTACTACATGAAAGACAAGGGCAACTATGCCGCATGGCGCGCCACTAAGGCCAACGGCGACTATGACCTCAAGACCTTCGAGATAAAGGCACGCCCTCTGAAAAAACTTGAGAGCCTCCGCCCTGGCATGACACTTGTAGTTAAGAAATGAAAACGCTCTGGACACTGATAACACGGCAGGTTGCGCAGATGACTCACAATCATCTCTACCTGTTCTGTACCATCATTTTCCCACTGCTTGTTTCCTTCTTCTTCGTTGACTTGTTGCGCAGCGGACTTCCCACCGACCTGCCCATTGGCATCGTTGATGATGACAACTCAGCCACAAGCCGCTCCATGGCTCGCACCCTTGATGCCTTTCAAGGTGTGAAAATCGAAAAAAGCTACACTACCGTGAGCGAAGCCCGTAAGGACATGCAGCGCGGCAACATCTACGCTTTTTTCTATTTCCCAAAGAATATGTCAGCCGACCTGATAGCCGGCAAGCAGCCCACCGCCTCGATTTATTACAACGGCGGCATTCTTTTGGCAGGCTCACTGACGTTCAAAGAGATGAAGACCGTTGCCACACTTGGCAGCGCCGCCGTCGGCTCAGCCAAACTATCAGCCATGGGTATGACCCAGCGCCAGATTATGGCTAAGCTCCAGCCCATAAGCGTTCGCTCGGTGCTTACCCACAACCCAACCATGGACTATAACGTTTACCTCAGCACTACGCTCATACCATGCTGTCTTGGCATATTCATATTTCTAGTTACCGCCTATTCAATAGGCACAGAACTGAAGTTCCACCACTCAAAGGAGTGGCTGCAAAAGGCCAATGGCAACATATATATGGCTATGCTCGGCAAGATGCTGCCACAGACCCTAATCTTCACCACCATCACCTTTATATATATAATAGGTTTGTTTGGCAAGATGGGCTTTCCGCACCATTGTTCCGATGCGTTGCTACTATTGAACGGACTGCTGTTCGTATTCGCCGCACAAGGCTTTGGCATATTCATTTTTGGGCTGCTGCCCTCGCTGCGTATGTCGCTCAGCATTTGCGCCCTGTGGAGCGTACTCAGCTTCTCTATCTGCGGCTTCACGTTCCCAACCGACGCTATGGACGCCCCGTTGCAAATGCTCTCGTGGCTGTTTCCCATACGACATTATTTTATGATTTACCAAATGGTAGCGCTCAACGGCTATCCAATTCACTATGCGCTGCCCCACTACATAGCACTAATAGCTTTCATAGCTCTGCCCATCTTTGTGATGCGCAAGATTAAGAAAGCCATGCTCGAATACGTTTACATTCCATGAAGTCAAGAAAAAGCATACTACATAAGTGGCACGAGGCTCTTAGCGACATGAGCTTTATATTCATCGAGGAAATCAAAAACGTCTTCCGCGACCAAGGCGTGCTCATATTCTTTATTCTTGTACCGCTGGGCTATCCCCTGCTCTACTCGTGGCTTTACAACAACGAGGCTATGAAAGAGGTGCCTACCGTATTCGTTGACGACTCAAACAGTTTCCTCAGTCGTGAGTTCATACGTCAATGCGATGCAACCGAGGGCATACGCTTGCTGACCGTTGCTGCCGACATGAACGAGGCTCGGGAGTTGCAGGCACAACAGCGCTGTCATGGCATCGTTTACATACCGTCTGACTTTGAGCGTGACATAAGGCGAGGCAACCAAACGCAGGTGTCGTTCTTTGCCGACATGAGCGGTATGCTATACTACAAAGCTATCTTCGCCAACCTTACCGACGTGTCGCTCCACATGGGTAAACAGATACAGATATCGCAACTTGGCGGCACTACAGCTAAAGAAAACTCTGCCAACACCGAACCGCTACACTACGAGGCGGTACAGATATTCAACCCTGCCGGTGGATACGGCTCATACCTGTTGCCTGCCGTGCTGATTCTTATCATACAGCAAACCCTGCTGCTTGGCATAGGACTCAGTGCAGGTACGGCTCGCGAGAGCAACCAATACCGTGAACTTGTGCCTGTCAAGCGCCACTATCACGGCGTATTCCGCATAGTCATAGGCAAGAGCACGTGCTACATACTCATTTATCTGCTTATGTCAACGTGGATAACCCTTGCTATTCCGTCAATCTTCAACTTCGTGCGATTGGGCGACGTGCCCACCATCACCGCCATAATAGTACCTTATATTCTGGCGTGTACGTTCTTTGGTATGGCGCTATCCGGATTGGTGCGCTATCGTGAAAACGTCATTCTGTTGGTACTGTTCACGTCAGTACCACTGCTGTTTCTCTCAGGTGTATCGTGGCCAAGCAGCAGCATGTCTGGCATGTGGAAAGCATTGTCTTACCTCTTCCCGTCAACGTTTGGCATAAACGCTTTCGTAAAAATCAATACCTTCGGAGCGTCAATCACTGAAATCGGGCTTGAATATAACATACTTTGGTTGCAGGCAGTCATCTACTTCCTTTTAGCCGTATTGGTATATTGGCGACAAATAAACCTCGCCCGCACTCACGCACTAAATCGCAGCCGAATTATGCAACTTCGCAAAATCGTAAGCGAAAACCGTGGTATCGACAAAAACATCGGCGATGTCTGAAAAATGGGGATAATCACCCTCTTTTTCCACCCCCAAGGCACCCAAAACAAGAAAATTTGCATTTGTCTTAAAAAAATCCGCCAAAAGTTTTGGTAGTAACATAAAAAGCTATACCTTTGCACTCGCAAAACAGAAACGAAGACACTCACACCGAGTTAATCATCTGCAAGCAAGCGTCCTTAGCTCAGTTGGTAGAGCAACTGACTCTTAATCAGTGGGTCTA
>CAZPNJ010000117.1:327-6651 GCA_964587765.1 uncultured Prevotella sp. | reverse complement strand
ATTCAGAACCACAATCTGACGCTCTAACCAACTGAACTACACCCACCATGTTGGACGCTCTCTGTTGAAAGCGAGTGCAAAGGTAAGGGATTTATTTGAACGTGCCAAATAAATCCCTTACTTTTTTATTGGATATATGAAAAATCTTGTTTTGCCAAGAGCATATATTCAGTTTCGTATGTGTCTTGCGTGCAAATTCTGCTTTATTTAGCAGGTTGTGCTGGTGCACTTTGCTACTGCTGAGCAGGTGCTGCTTGCTTAGCTCCTTGCTGTGCACCCTGAGCTGCCTGCTGGCTTGCTCCGAATCCCTGAGTGTTAACAGGGTTTGTCTGCTGATTTTCAATTGCGTTCTGCTCTACAACGCTCTGGTCTGTTGCTGCCTGTGGTGCTACGTAAGCGCAAACGATGCTGAACAATACCATTGCGATGGCTAAGCCCCAAGTTGTTTTTTCTACTACGTCGGTAGTTCTGCGAACGCCCATGATTGAGTTTTGTGACGAGAAGTTTGAAGCCAAACCTCCGCCCTTAGATTCTTGTATCAAAACTATGCCTATCATTAGCAGTGAAGCTAATACGATAAGGATAACGAATAGTGTATATACCATTTTTATATTATTATTTGTTTTTATCTTCGTTGAGCATTAATTTCCGTAAGAAACGGATTTGGTCTGCAAAGTAAGCACTTTTTTTTGGATAATTCAAATTTAATCGCTGAATAATTTCGATAGCCTTTGAATATCGTTTCTGTTTGATGTATATTTTAGCAAGTGTTTCCGTGAAGTAGCCATCGTCTGGGTTATCTTCAGCAGTGGCTTCAATCGGTTCTGGTTCTGGCTCAAATTCGGGTTCATCCTGCAGTTGCAGTTTGCCTCCATCGTTGTTGATAAAATCGTCGATGAGGCTTTGCCCTCGCATCTCCGGCACAGTTTGCTTTTCGGCATTGGCTTCTTGTTGCAGCATATATGCCACATAGTCAATAGCTGCGTCAGCCGCATTTGGCTTGCGCTGTTTTTTCTCTTCCTTTGGCTGTGGCTCATCCTGTGGAATTGTTGACAGGAAGTCGTCTATCAGTGAGACGGTGCGGTCCGTGCCAGTTGCAGGTTGAACTGTAGGTGCTGGTGCGTTTGGCTGTTCTGTAGCGGCGCTCTTCAGCTGATAGTGTGCATCCTCTACCAGGTCAAACAGTTTTCGGCGGTCGGTTATGTATATGGCGGCACGGCGCAACTCCTCATCAAATGTCGGGTCATGCAGTAGAAATAGATTTTGCAGCATCAGCAATCGTGCCGGCTGATAATATGGGTATAGGGCAAGAATATTTCTCAGGTCATAGAGAGTCTTCTTGTCTAGCCTTTCCGGGTGCTGTATCAGTTCTGTTATCTTCATTACCAGTTAGCTACTGTTGCGTTGAATATCTGTTCGGTCAGGTCTTTTACCATAGCCTCGACCAGTTCTTCCTGTACTGACGACAGGCTCTGTGTGGTTTCGTAGGTCTGTGTTGCAGTGAATGTGCGCTCGAAACTTTCGTCGGTGTTTACTCTGTTGGTGAAACGCACGTTTACTGTCATAGACAGTTCGGTCTGGGCAGAGTAACCTTCGCTCGAAACACTCTTGTTGCGCTGCGAGTATTGTGTTATCTCGCCTTCCACTTGCATGTCGCCGTTTTTGCGCACTTGCGACAGATGTGTATGGTTGGCGTATATGTCTTTCAGTGCATTGTTAAACATTGGTGCCATCGGTCCCCACACATAACTTGCTCGGTTTGGGAAATCGACAATGGTTATTGTCTTTGTCTTTGTGTAGTCTATGCTGGCGCCGTTGAGGCTGAACGACACTTTGCATGCCGCCAATGCGAACACTGCCACCATGCAACACATGACAATCCAGCGTTTCTTATATATATAATGTATATGTTTCATGCTTTTTTTCTGTATGGACGTGCGTATGACTCCAGTTCGTATGCCTTTATGCGGCGATACAGTGTACGTTCAGCCATGCCCAGTTCTTGCGCTGCCTTCTTTCGGTTGCCGTTGGTCAGTTTCAGAGCCTTTATTATCATCAGCTTCTCTGTCTCGTTGAGCGATAGCACTTCCTCTTCCTGCCCGTCGTTTATTTCCTCGGCTTCAATTTCCTCTATGAGGTCAGCTTCTGGCGTACGCTTTTTCATGTTGTTTATCGGGGCGAGTTGTGTAGATGATTTGGGCGTAGGCGCAATCTCTGTCGTTGGCGCTATGTTGCCGCTTATGTGCTGTTCGGTAGTGAGTTGTTTGCGCAGGTCGTTCATCTCGTCGCGCAGCGTGTTTATGTTGCCACGCAGGTCATACAGCACCTTGAACAGCATCTCTCGCTCGCTTTCATAGTTGTGACTGCTGCCGTCGTTAACCACAGCCAACTGCGTGCTATCGGGGTCACGTGGTATGTATTGACTCAGTATCTGGCTGTCTATCTCTCGCTTTTTGCTCAAGATTGACATCTGCTCGGTTATATTTTTCAGCTGACGTACGTTGCCCGGCCACTTATAGTGCAACATCAGTGCCTTTGCGTCGTCGGTCAGCGTTATCTTTGGCAGATGATATTTCTCTGCCATCTGCATGGCAAACAAACGGAACAATAGTATTATGTCTTCGCCACGGTCTCTGAGTGGTGGTATCTGTATTGGTATGGTGTTGAGACGGTAATAGAGGTCTTCACGAAAGCGCCCCTCGCTAATGGCTTTCTGCATGTTCACGTTGGTCGCAGCCACTATTCTTACGTCGGTCTTGCGTATCTCCTGTCCGCCAACGCGTATGTATTCGCCCGTTTCAAGCACTCTAAGCAGTCGCGCTTGCGTCTGCAAGGGCAGTTCGCCTACTTCGTCAAGAAATATCGTACCCTTGTTGGCTGTGCCGAAGTAGCCTTCGCTTTCGCCAATGGCACCGGTAAACGAACCCTTCTCATGTCCGAACAGTTCGCTGTCGAGAGTGCCCTCTGGTATAGAGCCGCAGTTTATGGCGAAATACTTCTCGCGCTTGCGTGGCGAGTTGTCGTGAATTACTCTCGGAATTATCTCCTTGCCCACGCCGCTTTCGCCAATTATCAGCACGCTGAGGTCGGTGCCAGCCACTTGCAGCGCCACGTCGAGGGCTCGGTTCAGTCCCTCGCTATTGCCCACAATGCTGTATCTTTGCTTTATCAGTTGCAGTTCTTCTATCTTCATTAAGCGTTTGGTTTTTATATGTTGGCGAAAAATTTTTCGATTGTTGTCATGCCGCAAAGTTACAACCTTTTACGTCAATCTGCAAATTTTATGGTGTGAAAGCACGCTTCTGAGTCATTGAAAATGGGTGCTGAAATAAGCCGCTTGGAAATTTATCTAAATAGTGAGAAATTTACGCTTCCGTATGCCCTGTGGTCAACGAAGCGTGGGTGGTCTTGGAATGAGTTTTTCGCCCCATGCTCAAATACCAGTAGTCCACCCTCTTTCAGCATGTCGTGACTTAATATCATGTCGGGCAGCTGCGGCAGTTCTGCCAGTGCGTAGGGTGGGTCGGCGAAAATGAAGTCGAACTGCTCGTGGCATGAGCCGATAAACTTGAACACGTCGCCACGTATCAGTACGTTGTTGTCGGCACCGATGTGGTCGATGCACTGCTGTATGAATCGGGCGTGGTCACGGTCTTTCTCAACGCTGACCACCGTGCGGCAGCCGCGCGAGAGCAGTTCCAGCGATATGCTGCCCGTGCCTGCGAATAGGTCGAGTGCGGTGGCATCTTCGAGGTCAATGTAGCCGTTCAGTACGTTGAATATGTTTTCCTTGGCGAAGTCGGTGGTTGGTCGTGCCTTAAACGTGCGTGGTACGTCGAAACGTCGCCCTTTGTAAATGCCAGTTATAATTCTCATGCCTTTATAAAGTATGTGATGGTGTCAAAAGTTATGCCTTCAATCTCTGCTATTGAGGCGCGGTTGAACTCAATAGATGGTTTTATGTAATGCACTTTGGGCAGATATTTCTGTAACTGCGCCATTAGTGGCTCGGCATCGTTTGCCGCTCCCAACAGAAACAGTTCGTCCTTTTCGGTAAAGCCCGACTGCTTCCACACGTTCAGTATGTAGTAAACCATGTCGGCGGTGTGGGTAGCGTCAAATTGGTTGCAGAACGAAAAGCGGTTGTGGCGGAAGGCGAACACGTCAATAACGCCGTCGTGGGTGTATGCGAACAGACGCTGGCGTATGTCTGTGAAGTAACGGCGGTGCATATATTTCCACACGGGTTGCATCACGGGAATGAACTTCACGTCGGTGAAGTGGTCGCTAAGCACAAGTCCGAAGTCCTTGTTTACGGTAAACACAGCCACTGCGTTCATATCGTTAAGAGCGTGGTGTACGGGTTGCTCGCTCTGCTTTTGCGGCAACACATATTTATATAGCTCAGCCTCGTCCTCACCCGAAAACTCCTCGATAGGCACTATCATTGTGGGAGAGTCAACGAGTATTCTCGCCGACGTACCTGCCGTGCGCAACATTGGACTCTGCTTAAATGCTTCGCGCATATTCGCAGCCATTGACATGCCCAGCCTCATGCGGTAAGGTTCAAAGTCGATTTGCTGTTCCGACTCAGGGTTGACGCGTGCGAAAGTGAGCTGCTTGCGCCCAACTCTGATTATGGTTTTTGTGGTGTTATCTGCGTTCATTGGTTTGTATATAGTTTTTAGTTATCAATCAGATAGTTCGCTCTCAACCTGTACCCCGGGGTAGCGACCGGCGGCGGCAGCCTTGTCGTTGAGATTCTTTACGCTGGCTTTGTCGAGTCCGTTAAGGTAGTCATCGTAGGTAGCTCCCACACGAACGGTCTGTTTTTTCCTACCACTGCGACCAATCTTTACGTCAACCTCTAATGCGAAACTCTTGCCGTCGCTGTAGGGAATGGTCTGTAGGCTGTCGGCAAGGAAACCCTCACTTGTCAGCTGTTTCAGCGTTGAAGCCGCTGCACCCTTAGCCGCCGCATACTTCTGCTCGGCTATTATAATCTTTGCAATGCGCTCAGTCACAGCCTTTTCGCGCACTTTCTGCTCAGCCTCAAACCTGATGGGCTGGCTCACGCTAAGATAACAGATGACTGCAAGCGCTAATATGCAAAAAGAGAATATTATGTTGGTTTTTGACTTCATAGCGGCAAAGTTACAAAATAATTTGCGTAATTTTGTTTCCAACTATAAAAATACTTATGCCACACAGGATAATTAGCGAAATAATATCCGCATTGGGCTTTGAACCAACCGCCGAGCAGTATAATGCTATGGTGGCTTTTGGTAACTTTGCCATGAGCCGTGAGCCGCGCCGACTGATGATACTGCGCGGAGCTGCCGGCACGGGCAAAACGTCGGTTGCTTCTGCCATAGTGAAGGCAATGAAGCGTATGGGACAGAAGACTATGCTGCTGGCACCTACGGGCAGGGCGGCAAAGGTGTTTTCTGTCACAAGCGGTCAGCCTGCCTACACCATACACCGTTGCATTTACCGACAAAAGAAGTTTGACGCCACGGGCGGAGAGTTTTCAATAAACTACAATAAACAGGCAAATACACTCTTCCTGGTTGACGAGAGTTCCATGATAGCCAATGACGGCATGGGGCTATCGCCCTTTGGTACGGGGCGGCTGCTCGACGACCTTATATCGTTTGTTTATGGCGGCGCAAAGAACTGTCATTTGATGTTGATAGGCGACAGCGCCCAGTTGCCACCCGTGGGCGAAACTACCTCGCCCGCCCTTAATGCCGGCTTCATGGCTGGCTACGGCGTGGCGGTGTTTGAGGCTACTATGGACGAAGTGCTGCGCCAGAGCCTTGAAAGCGGTATATTGCACAATGCCACGATGATACGCCGCATGTTGGAACATGACGCCGTGACTTATATGCCGCATGTGGAACTTAAAGGCTTCGCCGATATTAAAGTTATAAGCGGCGCCGACATTGTTGACGCAATAAGTGGCAGCTACAGCGAGGTGGGTATTGATGAAACTATGGTTATAACGCGCAGCAACAAACTTGCCACTCGTTACAACATGGGCATACGCAACATGGTAATAGAAATGGATGAGCAGTTGTGCCGTGGCGACATGGTGATGGTGGTTAAGAATAACTATTTCTGGATAAAGCAAGAAGAGAGCGAGGACGGCAAAGAGGCTGGCCAGTCGCAGCTCCGTCAGTGCATGGAGTTCATTGCCAATGGCGACAGGGCTATGGTAAGGCGTGTGCGCCATGTACACGACCTGTATGGTTTTCACTTCGCCGATGTTACGCTCAGTTTCCCTGACTACGAGGACCAAGAGGTTGAGACGACGGTTGTGCT
>CAZPNJ010000117.1:0-317 GCA_964587765.1 uncultured Prevotella sp. | reverse complement strand
CGCCGACTCGCCGTCGCTTACGCAAGAACAAAACGAGCAACTATTTAATAATGTGTATGCCGACTATGCCGAATATCGCATAAAAGAGACGCGAATGAAAAAGGTGCGTGAAGACCCGCACTTCAATGCCCTGCTGATAAAATTCGCATACGCCGTGACCTGCCATAAGGCACAGGGTGGACAGTGGGCGCATATATACATAGACCAAGGTTACATAACCCGTGAGATGATGAACGCCGATTATATACACTGGCTTTACACGGCGTTCACCCGTGCCACCGAACGGCTCTATCTCGTAAACTGGCGTAATGAACCTT
>CAZPNJ010000116.1:1921-6697 GCA_964587765.1 uncultured Prevotella sp. | reverse complement strand
CAAAAGTTTATATAAATGCGCTTTACAGTTTTAGCTTTTTCTTCTTTGCTTTACTCTCGTTGCTCATTCGGTCGAGGGCGGTCACCACATAAGTGTATCGACTCTGCCCATCAATGTATGGCAACTTATAGAAAGTGTTTTCTGTAATAGCAACAATGCAGGAAGCGTCGTCAAGGTTAACTTTCTGTCCCTGTGCAAAGCAATAAACCACATATTTGCGAGCCTCGTCTTTCCACCCATTACCCTTTGGCGCTTTCCAAAAGAGAATATAACCATCGGCTGTCCAGAAAGCCTTTACCGAGCGAGGTTTCTTTGGAGCTTTGTCATCTATGAAAGGCATGAGCGGCTGAAGAGCCGGAGTTTGCCAATAGTTGTTACGCAGCACATGACCTATATTGCCCACGTTATCAACAGCAGCCTTTGCATACCACAATACCGTGCCACTAACGTTTTTCATCTGGCGATGCAGCGCATGCTTAGCCTGCAGTTGATGCACATTAGGGTTGTTCAAATCAGGAAATTTCGCCGTACGCTCCACATCTTCACCAATAAACAGAGGACGAGCCGAGGCATATCTGTTCCACCATTTTATAAGGGTTTCATAGTCGGCAGCCTTATGTCCAATCTGCCAATACACCTGTGGCACAAGATAATCTACCCAACCGTTGTTTATCCATTTCAGCACATCAGCATACAGATCATCGTAGTTTTGCAATCCGTTAGTAGCGCTACCATTCACGGGGTCACTCTTCTTGTTGCGATATATACCGAAAGGCGAAACGCCAAACTTCACCCACGGCTTTACTGCGTGAATACTCTCTGACAACTGCTTTATAAAGAGGTCAACATTGTATCTGCGCCAATCTTTTATGTCACGTATTCCATTATTATAGCGGGCGAAGTCCTTTCCGTCAGGTATTTCTATGCCTGGCGTCGGATAAGGATAGAAGTAATCATCAATGTGAAAGCCGTCAATGTCGTAGCGGCTCACTATATCTGTAGCAATCGTGCAGATGTAATCTCTGTTTTCAGGATATGCAGGGTTTAATATAAACAGGTCGTCATAAGCGAACACTCTGCCGGGATTGGTTATCGCAATGTGGTTGTCCGCTAATGTCGTTGTCGTCTTAGTCTTGGCACGATACGGGTTTATCCAAGCATGAATTTCCATACCACGCTTGTGACACTCTGTCACCATCCATGACAAAGGGTCCCAATATGGTTGCGGTGCTCTGCCCTGCTGCCCTGTCAAGAAGCGGCTCCATGGTTCATATTTGCTCTCGTACAGAGCGTCGCACTCAGCACGCACTTGAAAAATTATGGCGTTTACGCCATCAAGCTGCAGACTGTCAAGCTGGCTCGACAATGTACGCTGCATAGCGTCACGTCCCATACCCTGAAACTGTCCGTTAACACATTGTATCCATGCTCCGCGGAACTGTCGTTTTCCACCGTCAGCCCATGCGCCGGTAACTGCCATAAGCAGCACTGCGGCTGCCATCATGCTTTTAAGAAAATGTCTCTTCACGTTGTTTTAATCTAAGTCTTATGATTGTTTAGCATTGCTTGTCTGCTATTATACAGCTTTTGAAAGGCTTTACTGCAACTGCCTATATGCTATTCCACAGCCATTGACATTTTGCCGTCAAACCCTATCTTTATATTTACTATATAGCAGGTTCCGTCGTCAGGCATCACCAATGAAGCCTCATAGGTAAGTCCCTCGCTGCCAACCTTTCCGAGCACTATGTCGCTCAGAACGCTCTGATTTAGATACTGCTCCGGCACGTAATTGGCGAAATCTGACTTGCGGAAGTCTCGCGAGAAAAGCTGACGTCCACCATTAAAGACGCTCAGGTGAACAATGTTATCGTAATAGACCGTAGCCACTTCTACACCCTCATCATTGTACGATGTCTTCAGCACCTTGTATGTTGTTGGGTTCACCTGCACATAGCCGTGGTATCTTTCTCCGTCATACACGACCACAGAGTCGGTCTTAACCAATTTGTTTTGGTTTACCGTCGCAGCCTTTCGGTGCATAAACATATATTTATATGTAGCGTCAGTGGTCTTAGCCAACCTAACTTCATCGCCGCCGTTGTTTCTGAACACAAACAGATGCTCGGTTTGTTTCAGTATCTGATACTTCGAGGCTGTTCCGCCCGTCATAATCAAAGTGTCGTTTATTATATAGAAATGTGCAGGCTCTGAGGTTTCATCGGGGTAATACAGCGTGTCGCCTTTAACGTAAAAGACAGGCGACTCGTCGTCCTCGTTTATCCAGATACCCTGCAACATCTTCCTAGCTACGGTGTTTTCCTTCTGCACTGCGCCGGACTTTTCATTGCCTTTGCAGCCGCTTGTCAGGAGTATCACCATAGCCGCGAATATGAAGCTGTATATTTTCAGTTTCGTCATTATTAAGTAATTATATTCTACTTACTCCGCTTTTACCTGCCAATGCAGTGATATTCAAAGCCAGCCTCCTCAACTTCTTTTGCGTCGAAGATGTTGCGCCCGTCAAGGACGAGCGGATTCTTTACCAACTTCAGTATCACGTCCCATGAAGGCAGACGGAATTCTTTCCACTCGGTGAGCAGCATCATAGCGTCAACTCCCAGCACGGCATCGTACATATCTTTGCAATAGTGTATCTTGCCGCCACCGTCGCCAACTCGGCGCTCACACTCAGGCATAGCCACAGGGTCATAAGCTCTGATATTGCAACCAGCCTTAAGCAACAGGTCAATGATAACCAGCGCAGTTGACTCACGCATATCGTCGGTTTCGGGTTTGAACGATAGTCCCCACAGAGCAATAGTCTTGCCCTTTAAGTCACCCTTCATTGCCTTTGTCAGTTTATCGAAAAGCAGTTTTTTCTGGCGTGCGTTTACGTCTTCAACAGCCTTCAACACTCCCATAGAGTAGCCACAATCTGTAGCCGTCTTTATCAGAGCCTTAACGTCTTTAGGGAAACACGAACCGCCATAACCACAACCTGCATACAGGAATTTGCGACCGATTCTCGCATCTGAGCCAATGCCTTGACGCACCATGTTCACGTCAGCGCCCACTAGTTCGCACAGGTTGGCAATGTCGTTCATGAAAGATATTCTGGTAGCAAGCATTGAGTTGGCAGCATATTTCGTCATCTCAGCCGACGGAATATCCATGAATATCACTCTGAAGTTGTTGATAAGGAAAGGCTTATACAGGCGTGTCATAATCTCTTTGGCACGCTCGCTCTCAACACCAACGACCACACGGTCAGGACTCATGAAGTCTTTTATGGCGTTGCCCTCTTTCAAAAATTCAGGGTTGCTCGCCACATCAAACTTAACATCTACGCCGCGCTTGTCAAGTTCTGCCTGTATTGTGGCACGCACCTTTTTGGCAGTGCCAACCGGTACGGTACTCTTTGTTACGACAACCAAATATTTATTAAGGTTCTCGCCAATGGTCTTGGCAACCTGTAACACATACTTCAAGTCTGCCGAACCGTCCTCATCAGGTGGTGTTCCCACAGCAGAGAAAACTATCTGCTGGTCGTTCAGCACACTCGCCAAGTCGGTTGTAAACTTCAGGCGGCCTGCCTTTACGTTTTTCAATACCAACTCATCAAGTCCAGGCTCGTATATTGGAATGTCGCCATTCATCAGGCGCTCTATCTTTTTCTCATCTACGTCAACACACGTTACGTTGGCACCCGTATCGGCAAAGCATGCGCCCGACACCAGTCCTACATAACCTGTTCCTACTATTGCTATATTCATATATGTATATATTAGCTTAATAGTTTATTACTATCTTATTCAAACACCTCAGCGTCCTTCAGGCTTGAAGCCTTCAGGTCTTTCTCGCTGGTATTTACGTCTTTAGGGTCTATCGGCCAAGATATGTTTATATCCTCATCGTTCCAACGTATGCTTGCCTCGTGTTGTGGTGCATAACCGTTGTCAACCTTATATGTGAATATTGCCTCGTCGCTAAGTACGAGGAAACCATGTGCGAAGCCACGTGGAATAAAGAACTGACGCTTATTCTCATCGCTCAGCTCTACCATAACGTATTTGCCAAACGTTGGTGACGATTTGCGAATGTCAACAGCCACGTCAAGCACTTTGCCCTTGATTACTCGTACCAACTTAGCCTGCGAATACTCGCCCTTCTGATAGTGCAAGCCACGCAATACGCCGTACGAAGACTTTGACTCGTTGTCCTGAACGAAGTCAATCTTACCAATATATTGTTCAAATTCTTGCTTTTTCCATGCTTCAAAGAAGTATCCGCGAGCATCGTTAAAGACTTTCGGCTCTATCGTCCATACTCCTTTAATCTCTGTTTCCTTATATTCCATCTCGTATTAAAGTTTCTGCAAAAATAACACTTTAATGCCACCTAAGCAAAACATCTTTGCTTTAATTTTGATATTTATTTGAAAAGGACTACTTTTGCAGACATGAAAAAATTTGCAATACTTGGTCTCGCACTACTTAGCCTTACGGTTTCAGCTAAGCCAAAGTCCATAAAGATAAAGGTTATTGAAACCAGCGATGTGCACGGAAGTTTCTTCCCATACGACTATATTAACTTGAGACCACGCCAAGGTTCAATGGCTCGTGCCGCAAGTTATATTGACTCGCTGCGCTCTGTACACGGCAAAAATGTGATACTGCTTGACAATGGAGACATTCTACAGGGGCAGCCCACCTCTTATTAATATAATTTCGTTGCCACAAAAGAGAAAAACATTGCCGCTAAGGTTATAAACTA
>CAZPNJ010000116.1:0-1911 GCA_964587765.1 uncultured Prevotella sp. | reverse complement strand
GGCCACGCCATCTACGACAAGTGGATAGGCGAAGTGCGCTGCCCTATGCTCGGTGCCAACATCATAAACACCAAGACTGGCAAACCATACGTCAAACCATACATCATACTAAAGCGTCAGGGCGTGAAGATAGCCGTAATAGGTATGCTCACCCCCACCATACCAAGCTGGCTTAATGAGCAGCTATGGCATGGACTGAAGTTTGACGAACTGGTAAGCTCAGCCCGCTATTGGGTAGAAAAAGTTAAGCGCGAAGAGAGACCCGACGTAGTAATTGGACTTTTCCACTCAGGTCTGAAGGGTGGCATAAGCGCCTACGGAGTTGAGGAAAACGCATCGGAGCGAGTAGCAAAAGAAGTGCCAGGCTTCGACATAATCATGTTCGGCCACGACCATACACCATATAGCAACGTGCTGAAAAACTCACAGGGCGGAGATGTGGTTATGCTCAACCCTGCCAACAACGTAATGCGTGTAGCACAGGCAGACATAACACTTACTTTTGACGGCAAACGCCTGAAAGAGAAGCAAATTATGGGCAAGCTGATAGACGTGCGCACACGACCGATAAGCGCTTCATTCATGAAGAAGTTTCAAGCCGACGCTGACAGCGTAAACAAATTCGCCACACGCAAAATTGGCAACTTCGCCAACACCATTTCTTCCGAGGATTGTTTCTTTGGCAGTGCAGCCTTTACCGACCTGATTAACGACCTTCAGCTGCAACTGACCGGTGCCGACCTGTCGTTTACCGCCCCACTTTCATTTAACGCTAAGATTAACAAGGGCGACCTACACGTCAGCGACCTGTTCAACCTTTATAAGTTTGAGAACAAGGTTTACGCCCTAAACATGACCGGACAGGAGATAAAAGACTACTTGGAATACAGCTACTCGCTGTGGACTAACGTGATGAAGAGTGCCGACGACCATATATTGCTGCTCGACAACTCAACACGCTTTAATCAAGAAAAGCTGGGATTTCGCTATCCAACCTTCAACTTCGACAGTGCGCTCGGCATAGACTATATTGTTGATGTCACAAAACCACAAGGACAGAAGATTACGATTAAAGGCTTCAGCAACGGCAAGCCGTTCAATCTTGATGCCACATACAAGGTTGCCATGAACAGCTATCGCGGCAACGGCGGCGGTGAACTGCTGACAAGAGGAGCAGGCATAGAGAAGTCAAAAATCGCAGATCGCATCTGCTTCCAGAGCGAGAAAGACCTGCGTTTCTATCTAATGCAGATGATTGAACGCAAAGGGTCGCTCAACCCAGTTGCCCACAACAACTGGCATTTCACGCCTGAAGCTTGGACAAAGGGCGCAATCAAGCGCGACCGCAAACTGATATTTGGCGACTAAGTCAATTAGACTGGCAGCATAAAACCATAACATAAATAAGATTAAGGCGCAAGAAACAATGTTATATTTTATCTTTCACGACAACCAGATAACACTACAACGACTTGCCGATGGCACTTACACCATACCATCGGCTGAGGGCGACAAACTGCCAGCCGGCGCAGAACCAACGACGACCATTCACGAGGTAACACCGATGGATGGCTCACCTGTGGTAAAGACCTGCGGCATAAGCCACCCCGTAACCACCGAGGGTTACGAAATGTGTCCGCTACGCCAGTCGTACTATAAGCTGCCACGCAACTTTTATCTCATAGCCGGCAAATGCGCCGAACTGCTCTACTGGGACAGAAATAC
This sequence comes from uncultured Prevotella sp., assembly GCA_964587765.1. Classification (GTDB taxonomy): domain Bacteria; phylum Bacteroidota; class Bacteroidia; order Bacteroidales; family Bacteroidaceae; genus Prevotella. The sequence goes on along the minus strand of CAZPNJ010000116.1, from coordinate 186 downwards.
ACAGTACTGTGGCATTTGCGGAGCACCCATGAAGATGCACACCGACATAAGCAAACAATGTACAAACTGCCACCATGAGGTGTGGCCACAGCTGCAGACGGCAGTAATTACACTGGTACACCGAGGTGACGAGATTCTGCTGGTACACGCCCGAAACTTCCGCACCGACTTCTACGGCTTGGTGGC
>CAZPNJ010000115.1:0-6741 GCA_964587765.1 uncultured Prevotella sp. | reverse complement strand
TTCTTCTCTATCGCTTAGATAATATTTTTCCACTACATTGCCATTCTCAGTGAATCCTTCACAGAAGCGTTCAATGATTTTTGCGGTGTTGCTTAATTTGCGCGTACGTGTGGCGCCACTAATTATTACGAGTTTCATAATAGTTCTCCTCCTTTCTCTAATGGCGCGGCTCCAATCGCCTCGCCCTGCAAGTTGCTTGCCATCTCGCGCAACCAGTAATTCATATATTCATTATCAGCCTTACCATCATAGAGTAAACCAAACTTAGGATGGTAATCATAACGTATTTGATGATGTTCCACGCCTTTATATATTTCAATGTAACTGTTTAACAGTGGCATTAAGCGATCGATGACAATCTTAATCTTGAAGTCAATGAAATCTAATGCCGTGCCACAAATATAAACGATGCGCTCGTGAGCTAACATGGCCTTCAGCACTTTTTCGTAGTCCTCCTTTATGGCGCAGATGCCTGGTGTCTTAGCCCAACAGTGGTTGCAGCCCACGCAAGGAGATATTTCCATGTCAATCGTTTCCATAACGTCCACGTCGGCGTACTTCTCCTTCATGCTCTTGGTAGTCTTTCGACTATTGTCGTTACAGAGTGTGTCTATTATTAATGTCTTCATTGTGTTATGCTTTATCATAAACTACATAGCTTTAGAAAATGATGCGAGGTGATGTATGGCGTTTTGTCTTTATTGTGGGTTTCGAACTGTGAGCGACATAAAGCCTTTTCGTAAAACCTATCTTTTTAATCTCGACCGACTTGAAACCACTTTCCGACAACAATGTGGAGAGTTCCTTTTGCCCATAAGTATGGAAGTCGCCACTATCTGAGTAACGGAAAGAATAATTTATAAATGCTCGTAAGGGCCATGCCGCATACCCTTCGCCAATAAGAAGAGCGCCGTTGGGCTTCAATACCCTATACATCTCGCGCAGAGCCTTTCTTGGGTTTGGATAATGATGAAAAGAGGCATTGCACAATAGTATGTCAAATAGTGAGTCTTCATAGGGCAGGTTCTCGGCGTCAGCCACCATAAGTGATGCGTCTAAGCCAAGTCTGCACTGTGCTTCTTTTATCATCTCCGAAGATAGGTCAGCGCCATATAATTCAAATCTCGTATTCCTTAACCGAACCAACATGTTTCCATTGCCGCAACCTAAATCAAGTAGTTTTCCTCTTGGCATCTTTAGCAGCTCTTTCAGTATGGGTTGATACATCGACTGCGTGAATCTACCATCGTGAGATTTGTCGTAACAGTTGGCGGTGCTGTCGAAATGTTGCAGTGTCTCTATTTTAATATCTTTCATTACTTATTTCACCTTAATTGTCGTGAGACTTAGAACTGTATCCTATAAGCTATCTGTGGGAAGTTCAAATCAACAGTCCAAGGCTCATAGGTGTTCTTCTTATAATTATAATAATGATCGAAGAAGGTTGACGAGTGCAAGAAGTCAACTACGAAACTATGTGACGTGCGCTTCCAGTTAAGTGTATAATTGAACGAGAAAGCGTAAGCGGGCTTGATGCCGAGTTTCTTAGTGTAGATTTTATCTTGTACATACTGCACCTCACGGTCGGGGTGAGCCTCAGTGGCTTCATAGTCGATAGGCGATGTGCGGTCAGGACCTTGCAAAGTGTATTTTACGCCCACATTGATGATGTTGCTCTTACGACGACCCACAAGCCACTCTTTACCTGCCACAACATTAACTATGTAGTTTCTGTCATAGCGAGAGTGGTACCAATTACCGTCAATGGCCTTGAACTTTGAAGAGAAGAACGAGGCGGTAACCATTCCGAACCACCCATTGCGCATATATTTCTCTAAGGTGATATCTACTCCATAGTTACGCCCCCTTCCCTCTGGACACAGGTCTTTGTCAACAATAAAGTTGGTATTGTTTATCATTGAGAAGTTTGTGCCGACCTCAACAGGCACATTATAAAGTGCCTGATAATATGGCTCAACTCTCAGGTTCATGTCGCTGTTTATCTTATATTGCAACGACAGCGTATAATGTCTTGCCTGAGTAAGGCCTAAGTCATTATTTACCCTTTTACCATCTTTTTGAAAGAAGTAAATGTCGGTCTGTTCCTTACGGCTGTGTATGCCGAAGCCGGCAGCCAGTTTAAGTTTGTCAGTTACGTCATACTCAGCACCAATGCGTGGCTCAAGAGAAGCAGCATTGTTAAGTGCCAAATACTGATAAGCCAGTCCTAAATTAAAGGTAAAAGCCCCATAATGCAACTGATTGTTGGTATATACAGACAAAAGCAAAGTACTATTATTTGTGTCAACAATGCGTTTAAGTGGCGAGGTAATATAGTCAGACAAGTCTATCTGCATATCAGAAAACAGCCCCGTCAGGGTAAAGCCTGTCTTGTTTATGAAATGCGGAGAGAAGCGTTTGTTTAGCGCCGAGGTGAATATCAGATTAGAGTTTGTCTTATTGCCATAATAGCATCTGTTAGTCTTCATAGGACCTATCTGGGCTGGCAAATCCCACTCCTTGACAGGGTTGCCATTCATGTCGGTTCTATATGTCTGGTCACAACTAATATCGGCATAGTTCATGGTGTAAGCCAAACTGCTCTTCAGCTGAGCGCCACCCGTGAAATAATAATTATGTGTAATACCAGAGGCAAACATTTTCTGCCTTGAAACGCTTCGCTGAGCATCGTTTACGCTCTCCCACTCGCTGAACTCTTTCATTGGATTTTCAAAATGGTCTATAAGTCCTGTGCCCCACAGCGAGAATGTGCCGGCACGTTTTGTCGGGACGTTTACCTTAAAGTTAAGGTCTTGATATCTCATTTTCTGTCCGTCCACGCTAATCATGCCCATGTCGGTCGCCAGTCCCATGAAAGAGTAGCGATAGTTAACGATATACGAGGCTTTGGAATTCTTACTAATAGGACCTTCGCTGGCAAAGTCAAAGCCTAACACTCCTGCTTGGAATGTCTGCTCGTAACGCTGCTGATTACCATTGCGCATTTTCATGTCAAACACACCCGATATGGCATTGTTATATTCCGATGGGAAGGCAGAAGTGAAGAAGTCAGAATTGCCCATTACCTTTGTGCTGAGCGAAGAGAATATGCCAGCACCCGACATAGATACATCGGCAAAGTGGTTTGGGTTAGGCACTTCAACGCCTTCTATGCGCCATGCCAACAAGTGTGGAGCATTGCCATGAACAGATATGCCATTGGTTGTTCCGTCAGAACTTACTCCCGCAAAAGAACTGGCTAATCGGGCAGGGTCTTCAACACCACCTGGCGTACGGCTAATCTCCTCCATGCTAAACATACGAGCACCTACACTCGCTGTCGAGTTGATAGCCTTTTGCTTATTCACCCTAACTACCATTTCTTTAAGCACTTTTACGTCTTCGTTCATCACGATGTTTAAGACGGTTTCCTTACCCGAAATAACCAACTGTTCTTTCATAACCACAGGCTGATATCCCAAATAATTAGCCCTTACAGTATATCTGCCTATATTTATATTTTTGAACTCAAACGAGCCATTCTCATCTGTTGCCACTGCCCTATCGGCAATTTCTTCAATTACTATGGTTGCCCCTATCAAAGGCATACCCGTAACCGCATCCATCACCGTGCCTCTGATGGTTTGCGTAGGTATGTCCTTAGGGGAACTTTCATTAAGCGTATTCTCTCCATTAGCCATTGTTGGCGTAAGCACAGCAAAAGCTGGCACGAACAATAAGATTATTGTCCTGAAAACATTCTTCATGTGAATATAAAAATAACGAAATTATATAACCTATTACTTATCGGTTATGTTTATTAAAAACATTACTATAACACAAATTTATCTTATATGGAACTACATTCTGTTCTTTTGGCTGCCACCTGCGCTCTGGCCCTTATACTTGCTACCGGCAGTATTGAACTTATAGCGGAAAGTGAATGTTATGTTTCTACGAGCCTGGCGCAACTCTTCCAGTTCGCGCAGTCCGTTATACACACGCACTCTCTGATGGTTCTGCTTAAAGGGGTCGAACAGGTTAAGGCGGGTTTCAATCTTACCCTTGCACCATGTCTTCAATACTCCGAACGAGAAATACTGTATTGGCACAAGCATATTGATGTTGCCTATATTTCCACACGTCTGTATCAGATAGTCTGCATCAATGTGCCAATCGTGAGGCAAAGCGAAGTGGTTATCCAAACCAATGTTAACCAATGGGTGGTTGAATGTCTTATTGCCGTCCTTGGTCTCAGCCTTGAAGTCTTGTCCACGCACGAAGAGCATAAAGCGAGGCGTCCACAGAGGCGAGCCCTTAGGCCCGTGACCTATTGATGGTGCAGCGTTTAAGCCAACATACCAAAAGTTATACGAGTCAAGTCCTATCGGGTGAAGGTAAGATATTTCAGGGTGTTCCACTCCGTCGGGTGATATGTATGGCTCTGAGAACAGGGTCATCTCATTCTTTCTGTGAGATATGCCAGTCGTAAGGTTCAGCCACTTCCATGCTGCATTCAAAACTATTCTGTCAGAATATGTAGGGTCGAGCAGTGGGTTGCCACCCTCAAGGGTATATTTATTGTCGTAATAAACTCCACTGCGCAAATTAGAGTAACTTGGGCGAGTTATATCGCGCGAATAAGAGAGTCCAATCTGCAAAGGCGCTTTCTTGATGGTTGTCACAGGCATACTCAGACTAACACTTGGGAACCAGTCGTTGTAATTCTTGCTCTGCTCGTCCATGCGCTTGTTATATTCATAATAATTATTATTGGTATGCTCATAGCGCAAGCCAGCGTTCATGAACAGTTTGCCAAACTGGTGGTTATACTCTAAAAATCCAGCGAGCAGTGTCTCGTTGATTTTGTTTTCGTCGTCCTTTACCACATGCTGCGGATTAGCGTAACTGTTGGTACGATGGGTGTAGCTGTCCTCAGTACCGAAGCTCACTTGTCCGCCCCATAGTGGGTGGGCAGCCGTAGCCTTAATGGCATAAAGGTCGTTGCGAGTGCGCCCGTCAGAGGTGATGTAGCTGCTCAGCGTTTGCTGTGTCAGCAGGTCAGTCACATTCTCATCTGTTTTATAGCCAATGTGTTCGCCAGAGAAATAAAGGTCTGAGTTTACATCAATCTGCCAGTCGTTCAACTTGCCGCTGTAATATAGATTTGTGGCATGATTCCATGTGTTGTATCTGTTGTTATAACGTGCCAGCGAATGTTCCATTTCCAAATCATCACGACTAACCTTGGTGTCAAACCAACAGTCCTTATATTTCTGTTTGGGCAGTCTGAAGTAGCTGTAGCGCATACCCATGAACTGATTTTCTGAAATCTGCCAGTTAAGCGTCAGCGTAGGCGCAAACTGCCATGAGTTGTTGCGCAAGTGCGTATCAGAGTGCTGGTGCCACGTCTGTCTGAGATAGGTGGTTTGGTTTATGGTCTTGTCCTGACCATACGCCTGTCGCTGTCCCCACAGAGTAACGCCAACATCAAGACCTCCCGTGCGATAGTTCATAGCCAGATTTTCCCAAAGGGCATGGTCATATTCGTAGTTGTAGCGAGTTTCGTTGTCAAGGCTGAAGCCCTCGCCCTGCGCCTTTTTCAAGAATATGCGCACTACGGCTTTGGTGGAGCCAGAATATCTTGCACCTGGGTTTTGCACCACTTCCACACGAGCAATTCTGTCGCTTGCCAACTGCGAAAGTTCCTTCAGGTCTTTCACCTCACGACCGTTTATAAACACAGTGGCAGCACCACTTCCCATTACGCTTACGCTCTCGTCTTTTGCCTCTACCAGCGGAAGACGTTTCAGCACATCAATGCTCGAACCTGCCTTCTCAAGTACTGTTCCGGCAATACGTGTAATCTGAGCATCGCCCTTAATATGGGTCTTGGGCAATGTACTTTTTACCACCACTTCGTTTAAGTTTACCGTTTCATGAAACAGGCTGTCGGTTTGTGCAGCAGCACTTATTCCAACAGCCGCCATGAGTGTCAATATCATTTCTTTCTTCATATTAAATTGTTTTCTCTGGGTGCAAAAGTACAAACCACATCAAACACACTGATTACCCGAAACGGAAAAACTAAAATTCACCAATAACTACACCTAATATTTATATATAGTCACGCCTATGATTAAAAATAGTCATGCCTATAACTAAATTTGTTTCCATTAAAAACGCAAATAAATATATTCTATTTGAAAAGAACAATCAAGAAAAAATAAATACGTTTTAATAGCGTGTTACACATAAAATGTATAATTTTGCATTCACTTATAAAATTAGATAATTGCGAATTCAACAAGCAAGTGCAAATTTATATGATATTCTCGTAAAAGCACTGTTTTGGTGTTTTAAATCTTAATTTTTCTCTTGGTCTATCGTTTATTTTCTGCATTATTTTGTTTTGAATGGTTTATAATAATACCCATTTGTTACTGCGCCGCTATCTACAACAAGAACAGGCCGCCATGCTCGCCGAAAAGCGCTATGGAGCCATTAAAATCTACTACGACGTTGACCCACTATAATAATTCGCAATGCGTAATGCGCACGTGTTGTTGAGCGAAGCGAAAAATTAGGCTGGAGCATTGAGCATTTTATTGTAATTGATTGAGCCTCAACCATATAATTACGCATTACGCATTACGCATTGCGAATTGCAAATTGCGCAGTGACCTAAAAGTTTCTAACGAGAAACTTTAAATATTCTCGGGAGAAACTTTGAGTATTCTC
>CAZPNJ010000114.1:4189-6744 GCA_964587765.1 uncultured Prevotella sp. | reverse complement strand
CTGGGTGCTCTGAGCGAAGTTTTTCATCGGATAGAGCGACAACAGGTAAAACGATATGCAGTCGGGCGCAATGTCGGAGCGATTCATTGACTTGCGCTGCTCGTCACTGTAATACTTGGCATAGATGGGATAGTCGGTGCCGAGATACTTGTCAAGCGAAATGCCGATAACGCCATTACCGATGACAATGCTCTGGTTGAGCGCCCCTATCTGGGCGTAAATCTCCGGCATGGCAATGTTTGGCAACAACTGCTGTAGGTTCTTGAAATAGTTCTTCAGTTCAGCGTTGATGTCATCCATGTCGGCATATTCAGCCTCAGCATCGGAAATAAGGGTTTGAAGTGTTGAGTCTTGAAAGAAGTTCAAAAATCGAGAGTTTATATATGGTTCGTCAACCTCGCCCAAGTCGAGCACGTCTTCTATAAGTGTGCGTGTCTCCTGCGGATAGACAGTGCTCATCTCTTGCAAAGCCGAGAAGTCGCCCGTAGTAAGATACCTGCTTTCTATACGGTCGTAACGTCTGATTATAGAAGCATTGTCAGCAAATGGGTTTTCCGAATCTTTAAATCGGAACTCACAAGCCGTTAAAACCGTAAGAGCAATTAGTAATATGTGGAAGTATCTTTTCAAATATATAACCTATCTTTGTCTTTGTTTGCAAATATACTATAAAATTAACTTAATAAGCAAATTTTTACCTAATTATTTTCACATTTCATAGTGAAAGCGTATGCACAAATATAAAAAGAAAGGCTCTGCAACTTGTTGTTACAGAGCCTTTCACTATGATTTAAGGCTTAATCGCCACAAAAGTTAAAGCGACAAGCGATTTTTTAAATCTTTTAAGGTTTAGTCCTGAATAGCAGCTACACCTGGGAGAATCTTACCCTCAATAGCTTCGAGCATTGCGCCACCACCAGTTGAAACGTAAGAAACCTTGTCAGCCAAGCCGAACTTATTGACAGCTGCAACAGAGTCGCCACCACCAACGAGTGAGTAAGCGCCGTTCTTCTGTGTAGCCTCAGCAACAGCCTTAGCAATCTCGCCAGTACCGTGAGCGAAGTTAGGCATTTCGAATACGCCTACAGGACCGTTCCACAGGATAGTCTTTGACTGCATGATAATCTTCTTCCAATTCTCGATGCTCTCTTCAGAGGCGTCCATACCCTCCCATCCATCAGGAATGTTGAAGATATCTACGGTCTGAAGGTTAGCGTCGTTGTCAAACTTGTCAGCAGCAACGGTAGCAACAGAAAGGCTGAGGTTTACACCCTTTTCCTTTGCTTCCTTCATTACGTTAAGTGCCTCTGGCATGAGTTCGTCCTCGTGGAGAGACTCACCAATCTTACCGCCCTGAGCCTTAATGAATGTATAGCCCATGCCACCACCAATGATAAGGTTGTCAACCTTGTCGAGCAGGTTCTTGATAACGCCAAGTTTAGAGCTTACCTTAGAACCACCGATGATAGCTGTGAATGGGTGCTGAGCGTTCTTCAATACGTTGTCGATAGCCTTAACTTCCTTCTCCATGAGGTAGCCGAGCATCTTAGAATCCTTATCGAAGCTGTCAGCGATAACTGCTGTTGAAGCGTGCTTGCGGTGAGCAGTACCGAAAGCGTCGTTTACATATACATCAGCATAAGAAGCAAGCTTCTGAGCGAAAGTCTTCTGGCTTTCCTTCATTGCCTTCTTAGCGTCAGCGTATGCTGGGTCTTCCTTATCAATACCAACTGGCTTGCCCTCTTCCTCTGGATAGAAGCGAAGGTTTTCCAGCAAAAGAGCCTCACCTGGTTTCAGTGCTGCAGCAGCCTCGTCAGCCTTAGCGCAGTCAGGAGCGAACTTAACGTCAACACCCAGGGCAGCAGAAACGTTCTTTACGATCTGGCCAAGTGAAAGTTCTGCTTTAACCTTTCCCTTTGGCTTACCCATGTGGCTCATCATGATAAGAGCGCCACCATCGTTGAGCACCTTCTTAAGAGTAGGAAGTGCGCCACGAATACGAGTGTCGTCTGTTACATTACCCTCTTTGTCCAATGGCACGTTGAAGTCAACGCGCACGATTGCCTTTTTGCCGGCAAAGTTGAATTGATCGATTTTCATTGTTCTTATTATTTTAAGATGTTTTTATCTGCTTATGTTTGAGCGTGTGCCAAACTGCCTGCAAAGGTACGGAAAAATATCTTTCCCGCCTTCACTTTAAGTGCTATATTTTGCGTTATTGCCTCTTAAAGACAAGTTTACGAGGCATCTTCACCCACTTTCGATTGCGTGCTATCTTTATGGTGCTGCCCTCAGTCTGCTCTAAAACGAACGTAGAGTCTGCATAAGCCGTGAGCTTTGCCTGCAAGTCTTCGCTGCCCTCATCGTTGACAATCTGAAGATTTGCCACCGAGTCCTTTACGTCAGCCTCAAGTATCAGCCACTTGCGACCATCGTGAATGTCGCCAAAGAAGCCGGGCATTTCGCCATACACTTCCTGTCCGGGCACCTGCATATTATTTTCGTAGAAGTTCATGCGAATATAAACCTCATACTCCTTATTATATATATAGCCC
>CAZPNJ010000114.1:0-4126 GCA_964587765.1 uncultured Prevotella sp. | reverse complement strand
AGTCGTTTCATTTTACTTCAATGTCTTTGCGAACGTTGTTGCGTATCTTGGTAAGATACGCCTTCATGCCGTTAGCGTCTTTCTTGTCAATAATCTGCAAGAGTTCTTTCAGCTCAGAGCGAATGCTTGCCACCTGCTCACTGGTGTGAGGGTTGAAGAGTATCTCCTGAAGCAGGAAGTCGTCTTCGTTGAGCACGCCCTTGGCTATCTGCAAATGGCGCTTAAAAGTTGTGCCCGGCGCATCTTCATGACTGCGGCGAAGACAAACGTAGAAACAAACGGTATGCTCAGCGAGTAAGCCACCGTCTTGTCATGCTCGTCAAACGTATATTCATAAATGTTTAATCCAAGTTTGCTGTATAGGTCGCGAAAGAAGATGCGCCCCATATAGTCGCCCTCACTGATGATGATGGCGTTTTCCTCTGACAACTGGTTAAGGTTGGCAAACGTTGGTCCGAACATAGGGTGAGTGCTGACGTATGGGTGAGCACTCTGCTCATAGAAGTTCTTTAAGCCAGTCTTCACACTGCTGATGTCGCTGATTATGCAATCTTCAGGCAAGTATGGCAACACCTCCTTAAAGGCAGAGATGGTGTATTTAACGGTAACGGCGTTGATTACCAACTCAGGGCGGAAGTTGCGGATTTCGTCCAAAGTGGTAAAGCGCTGGCAGTTATATGTAAAGCGCATACGCTTGGCATCTTTCTCATACACTGCCGTTTCATGGTCAAAGCTGAGCAGGTCAAGAAAGAAACTTCCCATCTTGCCTGCTCCTAATACTAATATTTTCATTGTTTTATTGTAGTCTTTAAGTAAGCCACTACCCTACTGTTACTTGTTTACGATGTTTACCTGCTGGCGAACACTCTCGGCATGGATTAGCTCGAAGATGTGGGCAATGAAGTCGGCTGCCATACCACACTGCTCAGCCTCAGAGCCACGCTTCTGAAGTATTTCGTTATAGCGCGACTGCTGCACAACAGTAAGGTTGTGTTCTTTCTTATACTGACCAATCTCACGGCACACACGCATACGCTTTGCCAACAAGTCCATAAGTTCGTTGTCGAGCGTATCTATCTGGCGGCGCAACTGTGAAATATCCTCAGTAGAGATAGACATATCGCGTATGACCAGTTCTGAGATGATGTAGTCAAGAACCTCTGGCGTGACTTGCTGCTTAGCATCGCTCCAAGCCTCATCAGGGTTGCAGTGCGACTCAACGATAAGTCCATCGAAACCGAGGTCCATAGCCTGTTGGCAAAGAGGAGCGATAAGGTCTCTTCTGCCACCTATATGACTTGGGTCGCAGATAAGAGGCAGGTCAGGCACCTGACGGCGCAACTCGATTGGAATCTGCCACATAGGCAGGTTGCGGTATATCTTCTTATCGTAACTTGAGAAACCACGATGAATAGCACCAAGACGCTTTACACCTGCAAGGTTAAGGCGCTCAAGAGCACCTATCCAAAGTTCAAGGTCAGGGTTTACAGGGTTCTTTACGAACACTGGTATGTCAACACCCTTTAGAGAGTCAGCCAATGCCTGTACGGCAAACGGGTTGGCTGTGGTGCGAGCACCAACCCAAAGTATGTCAACACCATATTTCAAGCACTGCTCAACGTGCTCTGGCGTAGCCACCTCGGTAGAAACGAGCATACCCGTTTCTTCCTTTACGGTCTTTAACCAAGGCAAAGCCTTCTCGCCATGCCCCTCAAAACAGCCTGGCTTAGTGCGAGGCTTCCATATACCGGCACGGAAGTTATGACAGCCCAACTTAGCCAGTTGGCGTGCAGTGTTCAATACTTGTTCTTCTGACTCTGCGCTGCAAGGTCCGGCAATAACGAACGGACGTACATTGTCTTGCGGCAGACTTAATGGTTGTAGTTCAAGTTCCATATCTTTATGTTTTTATTCGTTTTACTTGTTAATGGTTGCTTTAATTCTTTCCAATGCCTCCTGTATTTTTTCGTCTTTGGCACAAAGGCTTATGCGTATGTAGCGCTCACCATTAGAACCAAAGATGAAGCCCGGTGTGATAAACACTCTTGACTCGTGGAGTATGCGCTCGGTAAGTTGCTCGGCATTGTCGTACTTTTCAGGAATACGTCCCCAAAGGAACATGCCCACCTGCGACTTGTCATACTGACAACCAAGCGTCTGCATAATCTGTTCGGCAATGTTGCGACGGCGGCGATATACGTCAATATTAAACTCACGGTGCCACTCAACCGTATTAGTGTTGTAAGCCTCAGCGGCAGCCAACTGAATGCCACGGAAAGTACCGCTGTCGATATTGCTCTTAACCTTTAATATCCATGATATGAACTGGCTGTTTGAGGCGCACAAACCCACACGCCAGCCCGGCATGTTGAAGCTTTTAGACATTGAGTTGAACTCTATGCAACAGTCTTTTGCGCCCTCTACCTGAAGTATCGACATGGGTTTTTCGTTCAATATAAACGAATAAGGGTTATCGTTTACCACGACAATACCTTTCTCACGGGCGAAACGCACCAGTCGTTCGTAAGTTTCCATACGGGCATTACCGCCTGTTGGCATATTGGGATAGTTGGTCCACATCAGTTTGATGCGACTTAGGTCCATACGCTCAAGCGCATCAAAATCGGGCTGCCACCCATTATCCTCTCTGAGGTCGTAGTTCACTATCTTTGCGCCAAGCAATTTGCTAAGCGACGTATATGTAGGATAGCCTGGATTGGGAACAAGCACCTCATCGCCAGGGTTTACGAAAGCCAACGTAGTGTGCAGAATACCCTCCTTAGAGCCAATCAATGGCTGTATCTCTGTAGCTGGGTCAAGGTTTACACCGTAAGACTTCTTATAGAAGTTTGCCATAGCCTGACGCAATTCGGGCGTACCCATCGTAGGCTGATAGCCATGAGCAGAGGGCTGTTGAGCCACCTCACAGAGTTTATCTATCGTTTGTTTTGATGGCGGCATATCAGGTGAGCCAATGGCAAGACTTATGACATCCTTGCCATCGGCGTTCATTTGTGCAACTTCTTTCAGTTTTCTGCTGAAATAGTATTCCTGTACTTCACTTAATCTATCTGCTGGTTGTATCATCTTAGTTATATCTTTTTGTCTGAATGGTTAAACTCCAACATACTCTCCGATTATCTTCAGCTCCTTTGTCAGTGGTGTTATGGCATCGATGCTCTGACGATAACGAATAATGTCGCTGAAAGTCACATCAACATAGAACATATACTCCCACTCGTGGCCAATGATTGGCAACGACTGAATCTTTGTAAGGTTTATACCGTAGAACGAAAGTATGGTAAGTATCTTGGAAAGCGACCCCTCCTCGTGAGGCAACGAGAAAACCAAACTTGCCTTATCGGCTTTGTTTATCTCACGAAGATAGTCAGCCTTGCGAGGGTCTGAAACTATGAGAAAGCGGGTGTAGTTATGCTTATTGTCTTCAATGTGGTCTTCAAGAATCTTCATTCCATAAAGTTGCGCAGCGGTGTTGTGGCAAATCGCAGCCATGCCTCGCAACTGGTTTTTCTGTATATATTCAGCCGAGCCAGCCGTGTCCTCAGCCTCAACTGCCTTTATATCTGCATGACCAGCAAGGAAATCGCGGCACTGCATCAGGGCTACAGGGTGAGAGTGAACCTCTGTGATGCTCTGCCAATCGTCTTCCGGCAGACAGCAGATACAATGCTGTATATGAACCTTATGCTCGCCAACGATAGTCGTTCCTGAGGCTCTGAGCAAATCATAGTTATGAAGCAACGAGCCGGCAATGGTGTTTTCTATAGCCATAGCCCCTATTACGGTAGGGTCTTTTTTAATGTTTTGGAACACCTCCTCGAAAGTGTCGCAGCAGATAAGTTGCAACTGTTCGCCCTCGAAGTACTGATGTACCGCTATATCATGGAATGACCCTATTCGGCCCTGTATCGCTATTCTCTTCATCTTTGTTTGGTTTTCGTATGAATATATATACTTGTATGTAAAAACAAATCCCGCTCAATCTTGTTGAAGCGGGACTTGTGCAAACTATCTTATTTCATTAGTTTATCCTTTAGTCATAAGTTGAACTTTACACGCAACTTCCCGCTTCACAAATTCTTGCAAAGTAAAAATAATAATAAAA
>CAZPNJ010000113.1:0-6745 GCA_964587765.1 uncultured Prevotella sp. | reverse complement strand
AAGAGGCTCAGAAGAAGATTGCTATCTGGGCTCGTGCAGCAGCTGCTATGGCTGACGCTCACGATGTACGCTGCCTTATGTTCGGTATGAACATGAACAACGTTGCCGTAACTGATGGTGACCGTGTTGAGTTCGAGCAGCGCCTTGGCTACCACGTTGACTACTATCCAGTATCTTCACTGATGGAGTACTTCAAGAAGGTTACTGACAAGGAGGTTGACGAACTTGTTGAGGAATACAAGAAACTCTATACAATTAAGATTGACGAGAGTGGCGAAGAAGTTTACTGGGAGAAAGTTCGCAACTCTGCTAAGGCAGAAATCGCACTCCGCCGCGTATTGAAGGACGAGGGCGCTACAGCCTTCACCACCAACTTCGATGACCTCGGTGGCGCTGACGTTGACGACCCTAACTTCCTTGGCTTCGACCAGATTCCTGGTCTCGCTTCACAGCGTTTGATGGCTGAGGGTTATGGCTTCGGTGCTGAGGGTGACTGGAAAACAGCTTGTCTGTATCGTTCACTCTGGATTATGAACCAGGGTATGCCTAAGGGTTGCTCATTCCTCGAGGACTACACCCTTAACTTCGCCGATGGTCAGACATCTATCCTTCAGAGCCACATGCTTGAGGTTTGCCCACTCATCGCAAGCGACAAACCAAAGTTGGAGGTTCACTTCCTCGGCATCGGTATCCGCAAGCAGCAGACCGCTCGCCTCGTGTTCACATCAAAGACAGGTCGTGGCGTAAAGGCTACGGTTGTTGACCTTGGCAACCGCTTCCGCCTCATCACTCAAGACGTAGAATGCATCGAGCCAAAGCCAATGCCAAAGCTCCCTGTTGCTTCTGACCTCTGGGTTCCACAGCCTACTTTCGAGGTTGGCGCAGGTGCATGGATTCTCGCTGGCGGTACTCACCACAGCGCAATGTCTTACGACATCACCGCAGAGTACTGGGAGGACTTCGCTGAAATGGCTGACATCGAGTGCGTACGCATCGACAAGGATACCACTATCGCAAACTTTAAGCAGAACCTCCGCAACAACGAGGTTTACTACATGCTTAACAAAGCTTTGAAGTAATATGACTCCCAAAGAAACTATTCAAGCAGGTAAAGCCATTCTCGGTATTGAGTTTGGCTCTACCCGTATTAAAGCCGTTCTTATCGATGGCGCAAACAAGCCTATCGCTCAGGGCGATTTCACTTGGGAAAACCAGTTGGTTGACGGCCTATGGACATACAGCATTGACATTATCTGGAAGGGCTTGCAAGATTGCTATGCCGACCTCCGCAAGAATGTTCAGGCTCAGTATGGCGTAGAGATAGAGCAGCTTGCTGCTATCGGTGTCAGTGCGATGATGCACGGCTACATGGCTTTTGACAAACAGGAGCGCATACTCGTGCCATTCCGCACATGGCGTAACACCAACACCGGCAAGGCTGCCGCTGAACTGTCAGAGTTGTTCCACTACAACATACCATTGCGTTGGAGCATCTCTCACTTGTATCAGTGCATACTCGACGGCGAGGCTCACGTTAAGGACATAGACTTCCAGACCACTCTCGCTGGCTATATTCACTGGCAGCTCACTGGCGAGCGCGTAATCGGCGTTGGCGACGCTTCAGGTATGATTCCTGTTGACCCGGCTACAAAGGACTACGATGCCACTATGGTTCAGAAGTTCGACCGTCTCGTATCGCCTTATGGCTACTCATGGCAGTTGCGCGACATCTTCCCAAAGGTGCTTGTGGCAGGCGAAGACGCTGGTCACCTGACCGAAGAGGGTGCTCGCAAGCTTGACGTGTCCGGTCACTTGCAGGCAGGTGTGCCTCTCTGTCCTCCTGAGGGCGATGCAGGCACAGGCATGGCTGCTACCAACGCCGTAAAGGTTCGCACAGGTAACGTTTCTGCCGGCACATCATCATTCTCAATGATTGTGCTTGAAAAGGAACTGTCTAAGCCATACGAGAAAATCGATATGGTTACAACACCTGACGGCAGCCTCGTGGCAATGGTTCACTGCAACAACTGCACAAGCGAAATCAATGCTTGGGTGAACATCTTCAAGGAGTTTGAGGAGCTTATGGGCATACCAGTAGATATGAACGTGCTCTACACTCACTTGTTCAACAAGGCACTTCAGGGCGATGCTGACTGTGGCGGACTGATGGCTTACAACTATGTATCAGGCGAGCCAGTAACAGGCTTTGCTGACGGTCGTCCATTGTTTGTGCGCTCTGCCAACGATAAGTTCAACCTCGCTAACTTCATGCGCGCACAGCTCTATGGAGCCATTGGCGTGTTGAAGATTGGCAACGACATTCTCTTGAAAGAAGAGAACGTACAGGTTGACCGCATCACCGGTCATGGTGGCTACTTCAAGACACCGGGCGTAGGTCAGCGTATGTTGGCTGCCGCTCTCGGCTCTCCAATATCTGTAATGGAGACCGCCGGCGAAGGTGGCGCATGGGGTATAGCATTGTTGGCTTCTTATGTCGTTAACAACGCTAAGCAGCAGACTTTGGCTGACTGGCTCGAAGAGAATGTCTTCGCAGGCAATACCGGCACAACTGTTGACCCGACACCAGAAGATGTGGCTGGCTTCAACCAGTATATCGAAAGCTACAAGCAGTGCCTGTCTATTGAGGACGCCGCTGTTAAGGCTAAGAAATAATACTCTATAGAGTGTTCCTCTGCAACACCTTATTATAATAGGGTGCTGTAGAGGGATACTCGTTTTCACTAAATAAAGCAAAATTTACTATAAGTAATGAAGAAACTAATTATAGCAACCGCATTGGCAGTTAGCTGTTCGGTTAACTCGTTTGCACAGCAAGCAAAGATTAACATCCAAGCCGACAAAGGCACACAGAAAATCTACAAAGAAGTATATGGCCAGTTTGCCGAACACCTTGGTTCGTGCATCTATGGCGGTTTATGGGTAGGTGAAGGCTCTCCAATTCCAAATACCAATGGCTATCGCAACGATGTGTTGCAGGCTCTGAAGAATCTTCACGTTCCCGTATTGCGTTGGCCGGGCGGATGTTTCGCTGACGAGTATCACTGGATGGACGGCATCGGACCAAAGTCAGAGCGCCCTTCCATGCAGAACAACAACTGGGGCGGTACTATCGAGGACAATTCATTTGGTACTCACGAATTCCTTAACCTGTGCGAGCTTATCGGTGCTGAGCCATATATCAGCGGCAACGTAGGCTCTGGCTCTGTTGAGGAATTGGCTAAGTGGGTTGAATACATGACCAGCGATGGCGACACGCCAATGGCACGTCTGCGCCGCAAGAACGGCAGAGACAAGGCCTGGAAGGTTAAGTTCCTCGGTGTTGGCAACGAGAGCTGGGGCTGCGGCGGCAATATGCGCCCTGAGTATTACGCTGACCTATATCGCCGCTATTCTACCTATTGCCGCAACTACGACGGCAACCACTTGTATAAGATTGCCAGCGGTGCCAGCGACTATGACTACAACTGGACTAAGACCCTCATGCACAACGTTGGTCACAGAATGAATGGTCTGTCATTGCACTACTACACCGTTACGGGTTGGAGTGGCTCAAAGGGCTCTGCCACAAAGTTCTCTAACGATGATTTCTATTGGACCATGGGCAAGTGCCTTGAGATAGAAGACGTCATCAAGAAGCACTGCGACATCATGGACAAGGAAGACCCAAAGAAGCAGATTGGTCTGCTCGTTGACGAGTGGGGCACATGGTGGGACGAAGAGCCGGGCACCATCAGCGGACACCTGTATCAGCAGAACTGTATGCGCGATGCCTTCGTGGCTGCACTCTCGCTCAACGTGTTCCATCGCCATACCGACCGCATTCGTATGTGCAACATCGCTCAGGTCGTTAACGTGCTTCAGAGCATGATTCTTACTGACACTAAGGGTACGGGTCACATGGTGCTCACACCTACATACCATGTGTTTGACATGTACCGCGACTTCCAAGAGGCTACCTATCTGCCTGTGCAGGTTAAGTGCGACTCTATCCAGCTGAAGAGCGACAAGAACATTCGTTTCAAGAGCAACTGCGTGGTTCCTGTCATAAGTTCTTCTGCTGCTAAGAAGCAAGACGGCACTATCATCATATCACTTGCCAACATCAACATCGACAAGGCTCAGAAGGTTGAAATCAACCTCGATGGCGCAAAGGCTCAGAAGGTGACTGGTCGCATACTCACCAGCAAGTCAGTTGCTGACTATAACGACTTTGACCAGCCTGAGCGTGTTAAGCCAACCCTGTTTAAGGATGCACAGCTGAAGAAGGGTAAGCTCATGGTTACCGTTCCCGCAAAGTCAATCATCGTATTGAATGTAAAATAGTAAACTTATATAATCATAAAACATAAACGAAATGAATAGCAAACCTTTAATGAACAAGGCAGCCGACAACATTCGTATTCTGGCTGCATCAATGGTAGAAAAGGCAAAGTCGGGTCACCCCGGCGGCGCTATGGGTGGTGCTGACTTCATCAACGTACTCTTCTCAGAGTTCTTAGTTTATGACCCAGACCAGCCTACATGGTTCGGTCGCGACCGCTTCTTCCTCGACCCTGGTCACATGGCACCATTGCTCTACTCGGCACTGTGCCTTCAGGTCAAGTTCACTCTCGACGAGATTGCACAGCTGCGTCAGTGGGGTTCACCTACACCAGGTCACCCAGAGCTTGACGTAAACCGTGGTATCGAAAACTCATCTGGTCCTCTTGGTCAGGGTCACGCTATGGCTGCCGGTGCTGCCGTTGCTGAAAAGTTCCTTGAGGCTCGCCTCGGCAAGACAGTTATGCAGCACAAGTTTTATGCTTACATCTCTGACGGTGCCGTTGAGGAGGAAATCTCTCAGGGTGTTGGCCGTATCGCTGGCAACCTCGGACTGAGCAACCTCATCATGTTCTACGACTCTAACGACATTCAGCTCTCTACCGAGTGCAACGTCGTTATGAACGAAGACACAGAGGCTAAGTACAAGGCTTGGAACTGGAACGTGCTTACCGTAAACGGTAACGACGCTGACGAAATTCGTGAGGCTCTCGTTAAGGCTAATCAGGAGACCGAGCGCCCAACACTTATCATCGGTAAGACCATCATGGGTAAGGGTGCTTTGAAGGAAGACGGCTCAAGCTACGAGCACAGCATCAAGACTCACGGCGCTCCTCTTGGCGGCGACGCTTACCGCAAGACTATCGTAAACCTTGGCGGTAACCCTGACGACCCATTTGTAATCTTCGACGACGTTAAGGCTATGTACGATGCTCGTCGCGAGGAACTGCGCACCATCGTTAAGGCTCGCCACGCTGAGGAAGAGGCTTGGGCAAAGGCTAACCCAGAGAAGGCTGCCTTCTTGAAAGAGTGGTTCTCAGGCAAGGCTCCAAAGATTGACTGGACAAAGGTTGAGCAGAAGGCTGGCTCTGCAACACGTGCCGCTTCAGCTGCTTGTCTCGGCGCATTGGCTGAGCAGGTACCAAACATGATTTGTGCAAGTGCCGACCTCTCTAACTCTGATAAGACCGACGGCTTCTTGAAGAAGACTCACGACATGGTTCGTGGCGACTTCTCAGGCGCATTCTTCGAGGCAGGTGTCAGTGAGCTTACTATGGCTGACATGTGTATCGGTATGATGCTCCACGGCGGTGTCATCGCTGCTATGGGCACATTCTTCGTATTCTCTGACTACATGAAGCCAGCCGTACGTATGGCTGCGCTCATGCAGATACCTGTTAAGTTCATCTGGACTCACGATGCGTTCCGTGTGGGCGAAGACGGTCCTACACACGAGCCTGTTGAGCAGGAGGCACAGATTCGCCTTATGGAGAAACTGAAGAACCACGCTGGCAAAGACTCTGTTCGCGTGTTCCGTCCTGCTGACGCTGAGGAAACAACCGTTTGCTGGAAACTCGCTATGGAGAACACAGCTACTCCTACTGCACTTATCCTCTCTCGTCAGGGTATCGAGAACTTGCCAGAAGGCAACGACTACGAACAGGCAGCTAAGGGTGCTTACATCGTAGCAGGCAGCGACGCTCAGTACGATGTTATCCTCGTGGCAAGCGGCTCTGAGGTATCTACCCTTGAGGCAGGTGCTAAGTTGCTCCGTGCCGATGGCGTTAAGTGCCGTGTGGTAAGCGCTCCGTCTGAGGGTCTCTTCCGCAACCAGCCAAAGGACTATCAGGAGAGCATTCTTCCAAAGAACGCAAAGATATTTGGTATGACAGCCGGTCTTCCTGTAACACTCGAAGGACTTGTTGGCGCTAATGGTAAGGTATTCGGTATGCAGAGCTTCGGCTTCAGCGCTCCTTACAAGGTGCTCGACGAGAAGCTCGGCTTCACAGGCGAGAACGTTTACAACCAAGTAAAGGATTTCCTGAAGTAATTGACAATGGATAATTGACAAGGGACAATCTACATTGTCCCTTGTTCCTTGTAAATTGTACATTATGAAAATGATTGGCATTGCCAGCGACCACGCTGGCTTTGCACTAAAGCAATTCGTAAAGCAATATCTCGAAGAGAAAGGGTTGCCATACAAAGACTATGGCACCTACTCTGAAGAGAGTTGCGACTATCCCGACTTCGGCCACGCACTGGCTGAGGCAGTTGAGTCGGGCGAAGTATATCCCGGCATCGGCATCTGCGGTTCGGGCGAAGGCATCATGATGACGCTAAACAAGCATCAGGGCATACGTGCCGGCTTGGCTTGGATACCGGAGATAGCGCATCTCATTCG
>CAZPNJ010000112.1:4236-6761 GCA_964587765.1 uncultured Prevotella sp. | reverse complement strand
ATTATTGGGTTCACTATGTCGCCAAGCATCTGCGGAATCTCTCGCTTGGTTTCAAGGAATATGTTAAAACGTGAGCCCTCCACCTCCTTGCCGCCACGAATCTTCACCGCAGCAATTTGCAGTATGTCGTCCTGCGTTACGTCAAGTCCCGTGGTTTCGGTATCGAATATTACAATTTCTTTCTCCTCGTATGCCTTGATGAAGTGTTGCAGATAGGTTGTGCCGTCAGCGTTTACGAGCATATCGACAGGTGTCATCGCTCGCTGGCGCAGGTAGTTAACAAAACTTCTTGCCGAAGAGTGCTGGGCGAATATGCAAAGTCCTTTCAGCAGTCTTGCCCACGCTATGAAATTAAATTCGTTGCTCAGTATCGACACATGTGCAAGCAGCAACTTAACCTCTGGCTTCGCAAAGAGGTCTTGCCCTGATATTTTGAAATGTTCAAGTTTTTTGTTTGCCAACATACTGCTTATGGCATCAGCGTCTTTGTTGGTGCTTACCAGTATGGCTGTGGTCTGCTCCGGGTTTTCATCGGCAAGGCGCTTGACAAGTTCCGCCACTTCTTTCGTTTCCTGCTCCACTTCTTTGTAAGAGCGCACTACAAGTTCATTGCCCTCTGGCTGAGGTGCATATTCAGTAGTGGGCAACAGCGCTGGGTCTATGCCCAACACTTTCTCGGCGTAGGTATTAAATATATCAAGCAGATATTTCGGCGAACGGTGGTTTTGCTGCAAATGGTGAATATTGCCCTCACATCGCTGTTTCAGCATGGCGAGAGTGCTCATTTTTGCACCCATAAACGAGAATATGGCTTGCTGCTCGTCGCCTAAATACATTACCGTAAACGGCTGTTCATGGTCGGTAAGGCAGTCAACAATAGCCAACTGCATTGGATTAAGGTCTTGCACCTCGTCTATCTGCACCCAGCGATAGCGCTTATACTGCACATCAGAAGTCATTGCAGCGTAGGCTGTAATCAGCAAATCTTCAAAGTCGAGCAGTTTGTTTTCACGCTTATAATCGGCATATGACTTAGCCAACACAAAGCAGCGCAGCAACGGCAATAGGCGCTGACGCTCCTCGTTGGTGAACGTACCATATTGCAGGTCGTCAATGTATGCCTCGGCTTTTCGGTAGATGTCTATCAGGGCTTCGGGTGTAAACTCTCGCTTCTCTGCACGGCACAAATCGCTTATTGCTTTTACGTCGTCAGAGGTAAGCGTTTCGGGGTGCAGGCGCAACTCTTTGGGCTGACCGCTTTCAATCTGCGTTATCAGCGCCGCCATGTGTACAACCTTCTGAAACTCTTGCCGTTTCTTATAATCGGTGGCGAGCATCGACTCGTCAACATTCATGTAGTTGGCAATTATGCTGCGCGAGTCGTCCTCATCAATAATTGAGGTTTCGGCTGCGACTACGGCATTGTCAAACAGAAACTTAGAGCAGTATCTGTGTATGTTGCCAACATATATCTTTTGCGTATCAGCATCGTCAATGTTACTGTTGATACGCTCTATCATACCTCTCGCCGCCCTGTTGGTAAACGTCAGGCACAACATATCCTCGTAAGCCACACCTGCCGCATGAGCCTTACGAATACGCTCTGTCAGTATTTGCGTCTTTCCGCAGCCCGGAGGCGCCAGCACCAAGTGGTAGCCTCCGTCTGCGTCAATAACTATTTGTTGGCTGGGGTCAAACAACTACTTTCTTTCTATATCCTTAAAGTATTTGTATGTTCCGACTTTCAGTTCATCACAAGCAGGCTCGTCACAAACTATGATGCCGTGCTGGTGCATTTGCAGTGCGCTGATAGTCCACATCTGGGTGACAGAGCCTTCAACGGCTGCCTGCAAAGCGCGCGCCTTATGATGACCGTTAACCAATATCATTACTTCGCGAGCGTCCATAACCGTGCCCACGCCAACGGTCAGCGCATATTTTGGCACTTTGTTCACGTCATTGTCAAAGAAGCGTGAGTTTGCGATGATAGTGTCTGAGGTTAGTGTCTTAACTCTTGTGCGAGAGGTGAGCGACGACCCCGGCTCATTAAACGCAATATGTCCGTCTGGTCCGATGCCACCGATAAACAGGTCTATGCCACCAGCCTCTTCTATCATCTCTTCATAATGCTTGCACTCTGCCTCAAGGTCCTTAGCGTTGCCATTTAATATATGTATATTCTCCTTAGGGCAATCGATATGGTCAAACAGGTTGCGAGCCATAAACGAGTGATAACTCTCAGGGTGGTCTTCAGCAAGATTAACGTACTCGTCCATGTTAAAGGTCAGCACGTTTTTAAACGACACCCTACCCTCTTTGTTTGCCTTTACCAACTCGGCATACATTCCTTCCGGCGAAGAGCCGGTAGGCAATCCCAGCACAAACTTATGCTCTGGCGTAGGGTTAAACTCGTTTATTCTTTTTACTACATGCTCGGCTGCCCATTTTGACAAACCGGCGTAATCGTTTTCAATTATAAGTCTCATCGTTTTACTTTGGGTAGTTATAATTTATGTCTTTACTAA
>CAZPNJ010000112.1:0-4226 GCA_964587765.1 uncultured Prevotella sp. | reverse complement strand
GGCGCGGTTGCGGAAGCGCCATGGGCGACGGTTTCGGTTTTAATAGTGTTGCCGTCAAACGACTGTTCCTTTACCAAGTATGTGTTTTCGGGCAACTCAGGGGCTTTTGTGCCGCCGTCAACAACCATTGGCGAGGTTTCTATTCGTATCTCGTCCCAAAGGTCGGCGGCGATAAACGAATTGAGCGTTTGCAGTCCGCCCTCAACTATCAACGACTGTGCGCCCTCGCTCATAAGGTGGTCTATTATCGCCGTTATGCCGTTTGAGTGCGACAACACAAGGCGCTCCGGACTTTTGCCCGACCAGTAGCGAGTGGTCAGCCATGGGTGTTCACGCTCGTCAGTGGTACGTCCTACGAGTATGGCGTCGCTTTCAGCGCGCAACTTGTGCGACAGCATCTTTGTAAACGGTGTGGATATAGCCAATGCCTTACCACCATTGTCGATAAATCCATTGGCGGTTTGCGCCCACTTCAACATTATGTATGGACGATGGAGTTGGTTTACCGTTATAAAACGGCGGTTCAGTTCAAGACACTCCCGTTCAAGCACCCCGACCGTCACCTCTATTCCAGCCTCACGTATTTTCTTAACACCTCGTCCCTGCACCTTAGCAAACGGGTCGATGCAACCACACACGCAACGCTTTACACCCTTCTTTATAATAAGATCGGCGCAAGGGGGTGTCTTGCCATAGTGCGAACAAGGTTCCAGACTGACGTATATAGTTGCACGGCTGAGCAAATGTTCATCTTCAGCCCTTACCGAAGCAAAAGCATTCACTTCGGCGTGGCCCTGTCCGCAGTGGGCGTGGTATCCCTCGCCAATTATCCTGCCGTCAGCCACGATGCAAGCCCCCACCATAGGGTTTGGCTTTGCTCCCTGCAATCCGTTCCTCGCCAGTTGCAAGCAACGGCGCATATACATTTCGTCAACCATTTTATCCATGACATTTGCAAAAGTAAGCAAAACCGACAATGTTCACAACTCTGCGAACTACAAAATTGTGAACATACCATTATTTTTTCGTCTTCCAACTTTTTATTATAATGGGTTTTATATAGAGGTATTATGGCTTCAAAATACCACTTTCGTTGTCGGTGGCTATCTTTTTATGATTGCCCGTTTTGAATTTCCGACCATGCGATATGCTCCACCGCAAACTAACGTTTACCAAACGTGCATAGTCTTGATTATATGCACAATACTGTTTGTGGACATATTTGCTGATGAGTTCTGGACTATCTAACGTTACTTTATTGTCAAACCAGTGCTGGAAGCCGGCACTAAGAGTAAAACTGCCCATTCGGTATGAGGCATATAGGTAATAACAGCCATGATTATTGATTTTGTTCTCGCCCTCTAATGCGTGCCAACCAGTATCGGCGTATAGTGAAATGTATAATTTGCCAAGCGTAGCATCTATTGAGGCAGTTCCATCAAAGGAAGAACGGAAATGCCGATATGTGTTGCCATAATTAAAACAGCGATTG
The DNA here is from genome assembly GCA_964587765.1 of uncultured Prevotella sp. Taxonomy (GTDB): domain Bacteria; phylum Bacteroidota; class Bacteroidia; order Bacteroidales; family Bacteroidaceae; genus Prevotella. Next base: position 2,734 of record CAZPNJ010000112.1, on the reverse strand, counting down.
AACATACCCGTAAGGTTAACGGTCAGTTTTTGTGGAATGATATCGTATGACATATTGTTTTGAACAAGCAGAAGATTGCATTTGGGTTGATTGCTTTGCGAGAAAACAAAACCGTCATCAGTGCGAGTTATATCAGCAAGGTTTGTGCGAAGATTTTGGCGATACAGTGCTGTAAAATAGTTGCGCAAACGACTATTGGCATAATTTACATTAAAAGAATGTTCTATTCGTTTTGAAGTTTTCAGATGTGGATTGCCACGGTTGATGTCCATGTCATTGACACGGACTTCTATTTGCGAGATGTTTTCCGCTCTTGGCGGTTTGTGCGATACGCTTATGTCATAGCCCACGGAAAGACTTTTGCCGAAATTATAATTGACAGAAGCCTTGGGGCGAAACAGCCAGAAAGTATAAGCACAATCATTTTGACGATGATGATATTGACTTATACCAGCCCCTACCACATAGTCTGCGCCAAGAATATTGCCATGAATTTGTGAGAACAAATATATGTCAGATATACGCTCAGACACATTAGTGTTTACATCGCCCGAATAGTCATTATCCACATACTTCTGGCGATATTGCAGTCCTGAAGAAAATGTGAAAGGACGCAACTTGTTTTCATAAACCAAATCGGTCCATAGTGAATAGGCTTTACCATTACCGCCATACGAATATATGGCACTTTCTTTATTAAGGTATTTATAATCTGACTTCAGAAGTGTTGTGGTAATGTCGGCGGTAAAGCTCTGATGACTTCCCATTGACTTCTCAAAAAATATATTTGCCGCAGGCGATGTATTGTTTGAACTCTTATTCATATTGCCCATCTGAGTGCAATTATCGTTGACGATACCGAATATGTTTTCAGACGTTGGATTTCGGTAAATAGAGCCAAGAAGTGCCAATTGGAATTGGTAATTATCTGCTTCGGCACGGCTATATTTCAGTTGTATATCATGAGAGTGATAGTTCATTTGGCTTGCTATGTCCTTTTGTTGGCGTTTGTATATAGTGCCATCGGCAAGGGTGTATTCTGCCGTTGTTTGATTGCGATTGCCAAAACTGTTCATATACATACCATAGTAGTTTATAGCTATTTCGTTTATACCGAAATTCTTTGCATAGCCTATGCTCCCATTGGTGCTAAATTATTTAAGAGTATGACCTAATTCTCCATTAACGGCATAGCCACTAATAGCTTGCTTGGTTTTAAGGTTTATGACTTTGGCTATTTCACTGCCATATCTTACACCTGGTCGGCGAATATAATCAATGCTGTTTATGTCTGTGGGCGATAATTGCAAAAGGTCATTCATGTTAGCCTTTTTACCATTGATGCGCAGTTGCACGTCACCTGTTTCGCCAATAGCCGAAACCGTTTTTTGGGGTATACTTACTTTTATATCTGGCAGCGAAACCTTATGCAACAGTGTAAAAACATCGGGCGAGTTTTCTTTTTGATTTGCAGTTGGCAATACTGTTATGCCATCATGGTTGTTGATTACTCGCTCAGCATTGATAGTTACCCCGGATAGTGTTATTGTGTCAGCTGGTGTAGTGGTTTGTGCTGACAAACCAAACGGAATAAACAGAAAAAAGAGAAGGTCAAATAGCTGCTTCATGTGATTTTATCTTTTGTTGTTTGGCAGCAAAATTAAATTATGCCCATTCAACAAACAAAAATATTGTCTGACAACTATCTGACAATTTATCTATCAGTTTACAACTTACTGATTTACAATCATATTTGTTTTTCAGTCAGTCGGTAGCCTTTTCCTCGCTCAAGTTCAATTTCAAGGTTAGTTTTCTGATTTAACACCTTACGCACACGGCGTATAAGCGTATATCCGGACTACGCAGCATTGTCTTTGCTCTTCCACAATGCTTGGCAGATGTTTTGTTGAGTGGCTTCGTGGTTGGCTGCATTGAAAAGAAGATCCATCAACTGCTGTTGCATAGGTGTGAAATCTATACGTTGGCTTTGGCTGTCGTAAAACATTCCATCAGTTTTGTTATATGCCATATTGCCCACGAAAACAAGATTGTCAAGTATGTTTTGTTTCTTACGCACCACCATTGCCGCCATTGCTGATGCAATTATTCCAAAGAGCATAAGCGCTGAAGGCAATCGCTGGTCTGACATTTGCCATACATCTGCAAAAGAACACAGCGAATAGCCACTATACATCTGCTCTCTTAGCCCCTTTTGCCACTTCAGCGATTTTGTTTTCAAAACCGAATTGTTGCCATCTGTAGCGTTTGAAAACATAACAAACGAATTTGCACGCAGTTCGTCAATGGTAAGAAACTGACGGAATGTTTTAATGGTATCGGGAGTTATCTCCTCCGACTCTTTCACGCTCAGAGTTTTCTCTAATGCCATACACAAGTCTGTCTGGCATCTTTGTTCACACTCGCAATAACTGCCATAGCTGGTAATGCTTGCCATTGCGGTAAACAGCGTTACTATAATAATAGGTATATAGCGGTGGTTCATAGTTCGTTTGTTGTTTATTGAAGAGGTTAGCCTGCGTAAATGGAAATTTTGTCAATGCGCAGTTTCAGCAGTCCGGCTGGAACTTTTATTTCGGCGATGTCACCCACCTTTTTGCGGAGCAATCCCTGCGCTATTGGGGTCTTTACAGAGATTTTGCCCTCACTGAAATTTGCTTCACTCGGACTAACGAGCGTGTACGTCATTTGGCGGTTATGAGTGAGGTCGGTCAGC
>CAZPNJ010000111.1:0-6812 GCA_964587765.1 uncultured Prevotella sp. | reverse complement strand
CATTTTTAATAGATTTGTTATCGGTTAAAATATTAAGTTATACGGTTGCAAATATAAAGAAAAAAGCAAATACGTTGCAAATAAAACCGCATTTTTTTACATTTACAATGCAAAGAGTTATTGTTTGAGATTTAAAGGAGTCTCTCTATGTGCGCCGAACTGTTAAATTTTGAGGCGTTTTTGCATAAATATGCGGTCGGAAAGTTAAATTTGGAATAAATATACGCTGCGAGAGTGCCAATGAAATGAACCAACCACTTGTTTGCTCGCAAAATCGCCATTCTCGTGAGAAAAGTGTAATGAGTTGAAACTTAGGTAATTAAGTGTATATTTTGACAAGTGCGGGGGAAGTTAGAGACCGAAAACAGGCTATTAACTTATATTAACCCCGATACTTAGAGCCAGAAACCGTGGAAGTTACAGTTGGAAAACACGGTTAATAAATCTAAAGTCCACTGAATTTAAAAATAAGTACCCTGTTTTCTGCGGATAACTTGCCCGTTTTTCATTTTTCGTTAACGGATTTTTAGGTTTTTAGCTCCGAATTTTCACGAAAAACGAGTGTTAAAATTGATGTGTCAGAAATGTTAAAATGCATATTTATGAGATGGATTTCGAGGCAAAAAAGAAAAATATTTCCTTAATAAAGAAAGCCTATGCTTTTTTTTCATTACTTTTGCACCCATGACTAAAGGTAATGTAATAATATACAATTCTTGCATTTTGAGAATAATATTGTCAGTGCTTGCGATATTCCCATATACAAATATTTTGGGGCAAAACGTGTTGACGATATTAGAATTGGTACGGCTGACAAAAACCTAAATATTTTTAAAAAATAAGGCATGAAATATTCAATTACTGATAATTCGTTTATCAAAAAAGTGCTAAGTCGGAAACTTAGAAGAAACATTGCAGTCTGCGAATATGATATGGAATGGCTGTCTTTTGATAGGAAAGTCGAATTTGCAAGTCAAAAGATGAAGTCAATAACATTTGATAAAGCGAAGATGCTTATTTCGTTCTGGGAGCCTAATGAAAAAATGCGCTGCTTAATGAAAGACTACGCTAACTGGACTATCTTAAGAGAATACAAAGGACACCCAACAACTGGACTTTTAGAAGTAAACTTCAACAACAAGATAGATTCGCCCCTTTTAGATACCATAATTCGCAAACATTATGGTTATGAATTAGGGAAAACAAATGTCTTAGATATTGATTTAGTGTTAGCCTTTGAGGATAAGAATAAAATAAAAATATGCCATCTATATGATGACAGAGGCTTTCGTATTTACGAAATGGAAAGGTCTTAGTTGCGAATAATAGGAATGAATATAGAAGAAAGAATACAACGATTGAATGGCAATACTGTAACATACTCCAGAGCTGGAGGTGGTGCTGAAAGTAGTATCCTATTGATAAAATCTGATGCTAACATTCAGCTATGGATATGGTGTTATTGGGAAATCAAGAAGTCTAACATTATGAAAATGCGCATGGTAACATGGCGCGACCAAATAGAGAAACCAAACCTCTTAAAATAGACCAGAAAATTGTTGAAGAATCAAAATCTTTAAGAAAATGAAAGAAGCATTAACCATATTATTCTTATTTTGCCACATACAATTGGTAAATGCGCAAAAATATGCATTTCAACAATTAAACATTAGTGATTCTATTTCCACGCTTTTAGACAAAGCATATGGTCAAGAAAATGTTGGAGCTGGATATAATGTTTATAATTTAATGCGCAGAGATGATTTCATGTTAAGAAATGGTATTTATTCATTTAGCGGAATGGGACCCCACTTTGTCCGAAAATACTTCATTTATAAAAATGGTGCTTTCTTTTTCCTCAAAACTACTAATATAGAAGATTCTACAAATTTATATTTAGATTTGAAAGAATGTAGGGGAAAGCTCAATCTTTCAGATAGCGATGTAACTGCGTATTACAATGCGTTAAAGAACGGGCCTATACAAAAGCAAACTCTGAAAGAAAAGGATTTCAATATGAAATCTCTATTGGGAACATGGTATTTGCAAACAATCATAGACACAGATTGTAACGGAATACAAACATGTTTTAGAGTAACGAATGAGAATTACTTCTTTGAATTTAGCCCTAAACATTGCATCATAAAAAATGACTTCACTTCAACAAATAATACTTATTCCTTAAAGAATGAGAGTCTGTCATTTAACTGTACGCAACTTTTGAACATATTTGGATTTAGAAAGAATGTGCATCTAAAGCTAAAACGTTGTTTCATGTATAATGGCTTGCAATATATAGAACTTGAATTTAAAAGAGGATCCGTTAAACGAAAATATGTTTTAACGAAAGAAATGGAATAATTGCGAGGGAAAGTCTCAACCAATCTGGAATAATAGGAAACAAAAAGGCTGGCGCATAGGAAAAATTGATTGTAATTGTTTCCAAATTGGTTGAGCAATAAACGCAGAAAAGAGTTTGTTCTGTTGTATTTCCGTTGAGATTTTTTCCCGAATGTGTAATGGATATTCGTGAAGAGATTGTTAGCTTTGCATTTGCAATTCAAAATATTTATTTTTATGATTATAGATTTTAGCGAAATTAATGAAGAAACCTTAGAGAATTTCAAAGGTGGCAACGGTATCATGTTTAGTAAAGGATTCACTGATGGCGTGAACAATGTGAAACTTAACAGACTCCAGCCAGGGGCAAGTGGAGGATATCATCTTCACTCAGGTAATTGTGAGATGATGTATGTGTTGAGCGGTGAAATAGAATTTGTTGAAAATGGTTGCGTTGAGATATGCAAAGCTGGACAGATGCATTACTGTCCAAAGGGACATCAGCACTCATTCACCAATAAGGGAGATGTAGAGGCTGTGTTTGTCGCTGTTATTCCAAAGCAATAACTAACGCAAATAAACTAAAGGCTTAGAATTCTGTGGCGGTAGCCTCTACTTTGTTTTCAATGTTGTCGGGTAGGGCGGGGAAGAAGTCAATGCCGGTGATGCGCTCTATATCGTCAACGGAGTTGAGGTATAGGTCACGCTTTTTGTTGCCTTTGGTATTGCGAACGATAAAGCCGAACGCCTTTGGTTCGCCCTTCATGCAAAGTACAATCTTGAAGAATGCTTCTGGCACTACTACGTGGTTTGCGCCGATGGTGGTATGGATTTTGTTCATAAACACCGGTCCGCAAACGATATACACCTCGCCATATTCCTTTGGCCAGTTGCGGCAATCCGTTTCAATGCTGTTCCAAAGTCCGCTGTTTAGACTGCTGTTTTGAGGGCAGATATTGGTTAGCAGAAACGACTCTGACATTGCCTCTTTATCCCATTTGTTGTCACCCGCAGGACACATGTGGCCTCTCGACCAACCGCTGTGGCGGTAGTCATCGAGCGTGGCGCGTGGCTCGGCTACCTCTTCGTCTTCATGGAAGTTGTTGAAGCGCTCAATGTCGCCGTCGGCATGTTCGGCTGTAAGTCGCCATGCCACCCAGTTGGGTATTCGCCTTTCGCTGTTGTATGAGGTGATGTAAGCCTTGCGGCGCAGCAGTTGTTCGCCCTTTATCGGGGCAGCACTACACAAGCGAAAGATGGAGTCCATGTCGGTGGCTCCATCTTCGCTGTTAGCATATGCTTCTTCTTTAGCATCGGTTTGTGCCGATACCAAAGGCTTGTCGTTCTTAGTGTCAATGAAGAAGGCTGCGCAAACGAGTGCGGCGCAAGCCAATAAAAGGAATGTCTTTTTGCTGTTCATTCGTGTTTATTTAACTTTCGGCACAAGTTCGTCGGGCGACTGTGTGGTGAAGGTGCTCACCTCAGGAGCATGCTCGGTAAACAATGCTGAGATTGTTTCGGGGGCAATGTTGTATTTGGGTGCGAAGTCGGTGCTTTGCATATAGCTGATGAGCGATGCGCGCAACTGGCGAGCCACAAGTCGGTGCTCAAGGTCGCTGTCTATGTCGATTGTGGTCAGCAGCAGTTTGCCGTTGCCTACGTTGGCTTCAACAATCATGCCCAGCTTGCGGCTTATGTGCCATGTGTCAATCGGCTGAACGGCAGACTGATAGTCGGTGGGGAACTGACTTAGGTTTATCACCTGTGCCTTGTTAAGCAGTTCCCACCAGTTTAGGTTTCTCCAGTCGTCGGTTGGGAACTGGCTGAACATAGGGTGCTTGCTGTCGATGTATGCGCCTGTGGTGTGAGGTGGGCGCATCTTAAACCAACTGGTGTTCCAGAACACAGGCAGATAGTGTTGCTTTACGTCGCTACCGTAAGTGATGCGCCCTGCGGCGGTGATAAGCACCTTGCCGCCACGCTTTAACACCTTGCGGGCGTGGCTGTCGAGTGTGTTGGTTATGTAAATGCCGTCAGTCTTTGGCATGTTTATGTCTGGATAAACCCAGAAGTCCCAATGATTGTGGGCTATGGTGTCGCCATCGCAGATGGCAGCCACGCTAAGAGTGCATTTCGTTGGCTGACTTACGGCAGACAGGTTGAAGTTGACGCAGCCCAGACTGTCGCAGTGTGCCAAAGCGATGTTGCCGTTATACACGTTGCCGCTGTGGATAGTGCCGCCACTGGTGGTTATGTCGTATGTGACATGTGCGCCGCTGAGGGTGCGCAGAGTGTTGTAAATGCGGATTGGCGCACGCAGAGTCTCGCTGTTTGAGAAGGTAAACTTAGGCATCTCTGCCAGCATTACCACTGGTGCGCAAAACTCAGTCCAGTCGCTGCTGGTGCAGTAGCCCTTCTCTTGCCAAAGGGTGTTGAGAACGCCAACCAGTGCAGTGCCTTGTCCGCTATAGTCGTTAAGGCCTAAGAGTTGGAAACCAGCGTATTCAGGTGTGCGCATATATCGCTCAATGTCGTATTTGTAACAGAGCGTCTGCAACTTGCCGCTTGCCATCAGGAATTTGCGAGCCTGGCTCTGCATACCGTTTCTTTTCAGCAAATCGGCGAATATCTCGAAGTTCTTGGCTTTATAAACACCGGTGTATTGCGATGTTTCGGTGAGGTCGGGGAAGGCGCACCACTGACCCGTTTCGTGACTTACGAACGGTTCGTTGATGGTTACGTCGGGCGAATTCTTTGGCAGAATTCTGCGCGCCACGTGAGTTATGTCATTAGTAAAGTCGTCCTGACTTTGTGGGGCATGTCTATCCCAGTCAAGACCACGGGCACCACCCTTTACTCGGAACTGGTCGTCGGGTGTCCATGCCCAGCCACCGCCGACAGAGGCACTGGTGTATAGGTGGCGGTTGTCCTTAGCTTTCCAGAAGTTTACGAAGTCTTTGCACCAGCTTACCCAGTTGCCGGCAGGCTCGTTGCCAGCGGCTAAGAAGCAGAACGATGGGTGATTGCCGTAGGCACTGTCAATGCTAAGGGCTTCGCTCATAAGATATTTATCTACATACATACCTTTGCCAAGTTTTACGCCATGGTTAGGCCACGACGGACATTCTGGTTGCAGGTAGAAACCCGTTATGTCGGCAGCGATGAAAGCTGCTTCTGGCGGACAGTAAGAGTGGAAGCGCATGGCATTCAAACCATACTCCTTGCACTTGCGAAACAGGTTCAGCCACGATGTGGTGTCGGTAGGAGGGAAGCCTGTCAGAGGGAAGTTGCAGTTTTCAACCGTGCCTCTAAGCAACAGGTCTTTGCCGTTAAGAATGAGATGACGCCCATTGGTGGTAAGTTCGCGCATACCAAAGACGGTAGAAACGCTGTCGCCCATATAGGCAGTGAGCCTGTAAAGGTTTGGCGAAAACTCGTCCCAAGCGTAGCACTTGCCGCTAAGGTCAATGTCGGTGGAATATACTCCGTTTTCGTTTGGCGAAATGGTGATGCGCTTTGTTACAGGACTTATCTTGTGAGCAGAGTTGAACAGTTCAACCTTCAGACTTATCTGCTGAGGCTTACTTATGCGAGCGCTGAGACTGATGTTTACGCTCTGCTGCTTCAGATTAGGCGTTGCCACAATGTGGCTGATGAAGTCTTTGTGGCTGTGGCGCAGTGAGATGTCGCCCACCACACCGTTCCAGTTGCCTTGCGTCTGGTCTGTTACACTGTGGGAGTCCTGACCCACGCATACATTTTCTATACCATTGTATATGGTAAGTGACAGGGTGTTGGTCTTGCCAAACTCTATAAACTGAGTTATGTCATACTCATGTGGCACGGAGAGTGACATCTGGTGACCCACCTTGTTGCCGTTTACGCTGAGCGTGGTCTCTATATGTGGGCGCTCAAGAAATAGCGTAACCCTTTCGCCACGCCATGCCTCAGGTATGAACACTTGGCGCACGTACTCGGCATTGCCGATGAAATGCTTGTTGGGCGTAAGGAAGAACGGAAACTTTATGTTGCCAGCCTTGCGATATTCAGCCATGTAAGGGTTGAAGTAAAACGAAGAGTCGTAGATAGAGCCAGTCCATGGCGTCTTCAGAGTAATGTCGTTACCTACGCCGTTGGTAAGCATTGAACCAGGCAGAGTAACGGTTTCTGTCTGCTCGCAATCGTCGCGCTTCATTTGCCAAATGCCGCTAAGGTCAATCTTTCGGTCGGTAGGCTGCTTGGCGTATATAAGGTTTATGGCGTTTACTTGCTCTATGCTTTTGGCACTGCCAAACTGTGGCTTTACGTGACTTGGCAGATATATTGGTGCGTCTTTCTGCAAAGGCAGAATAACCAGTTTGAGATTATTTGTTGTAAGTTGCGTCAGCGACAGGTCGTATTGGAAGTGGCGACCGTTGTAGAAGTTGTCGTCGATGAGTCGGTCACCCTCATACAAACGTGCCACATCGCCC
>CAZPNJ010000110.1:1901-6813 GCA_964587765.1 uncultured Prevotella sp. | reverse complement strand
ATGGCGTGATAAAAGTTAATGTCAACAAGGCTGAGATGGGCGCAATGGGAGTAATTGACCTGCGAAAGATGCACGACCCATATCTAAGATTGGGCAAAATCTTTGAAAGGGTGACGGGCATAATTGAAGAGTACCTGCCCGACGAGATGGCTATTGAAGCGCCATTCTTTGGAAAGAACGTTCAGTCTATGCTGAAACTTGGCAGGGCTCAGGGCGTGGCTATAGCGGCTGCCATTCGTCACGACATACCAATACACGAATATGCCCCGCTGAAGATAAAAATGGCAATTACCGGTCAGGGACAAGCTTCAAAAGAGCAGGTGGCAGGAATGTTGCAGCGCCTGCTGCACCTTGACGACAAGGAAATGCCTAAGTTTATGGACGCCACCGATGCGCTTGGCGCGGCTTATTGCCACTTCATGCAGATGGGCAAGCCAGAAACGGGGGTAAACTACAGAGGTTGGAAAGACTTTATCGCAAGAAATGAAAAGCGAGTAAAGACAGGACTCTGACAAAAACAAGTATATGCACATTATTATATAATATAAGAACAAAACATTAAGAGAATATGAAAAAGGTTATTTTATCAATAGTAATGGCACTGGTTGCCACGACCAACGTTGCAGCACAGAGCAAATCTAAGAGTGCCGCAAAACCTTCAACGGCAGACGTTGAGCTGTATAACGAGGTGAAGCGCCTGCAAAAAGAGTCAGAGACCATTGCCAACGATACGACAAAGTCGCTGACGGTTAGAAAGATTGCGACGTTCAGAAACGATGCCATCTGGTATATGCAGATGAAGGGTGGGGCAGACAAGAACTTTACCACTCGTGACCTGGCTGAGCAGACCGTTGCCATGATAGACTTCGTGAACACATACATCAGAGAACTTGCCGGCAGAAACCGCAATGAACAGGAACTTGTAGTGTCTCGTTATAGAAGGGCGTCGCTTGAGAACAGCTTGTTTAACGACACCGACAAGGAACTGACCAACGCCTATGTCGGCAATGATAATTATTTGACTCAGTTCTCGCTCGACACGAACTGGAAGAAAGCCTTGGCAGAAGTAAGTAAATAAAAGATGTGTTTTTGCTTACGTTTTTAAGTATAGATTTTGCCAAAAGAGAAAAAAGCATTAATTTTGCCGCAATTAAATCGAAAGATAGAAAAATGAAGAAAACTGCACTATCAATAGCAATAGTTGTTATTACATTACTACTGGGAAGTTGCTCAAGTACAAAGAATGTTGCGTACTTCCAAAACATTGATTCGCTTAGTTTGGCAGCTTCAAAGGGATTATATGACGCTCATATAATGCCGAAAGATGAACTTACGATAACCGTAAGCGCCACGGACCCAAAGGCAGTTACGCCATTCAACCTTTCTATCTCAAATACATTGAACAGTTCAGGACAGGTTTATTCCGGTGCGGGCGTGTTGCAGACCTATTTGGTAGATAATGAGGGTAATATCAATTTCCCTGTGATAGGAAAGTTGCACGTTCTGGGTTTGACCAAAAATCAGTGTGAAGACATGATTTGCGCAAAGATTAAACCTTACTTGTCAGAATCAGAAAAACCTATCGTGACGGTTCACATGGCAAGTTTCCGTGTGACGGTTATGGGCGAAGTAACAAGACCTTGCGTAGTGCCTGTAGGAACGGAAAAGATGAGCATTTTAGAGGCTTTGGCTTCGGCAGGTGACCTTACGATATATGGTAAACGTGATAATGTGATACTTATTCGTGAAGATGCTCAAGGTCAGAAACACCAACACAGACTGAACTTGAACGACGCAAGCATTATCAACTCGCCGTATTACTATTTGCAGCAAAACGACATTATATATGTTGAACCCAACAAGGTAAAAGCTCAAAACTCATCTATTGGCTCTGCCACATCAATATGGTTGTCGGCCGTAGGTATTTTAACGTCAGTAGCATCGTTGGTAATAAACATCGTAAGACATTAAAAAATAGAATAATACATGGACAATGAACAATTAACAATAGAAGCCAAGACATGCAGCTGGCATCATTGATAATTGTTCTTTGTCTTTTTTATATATTTGCATAAGTAAACAGAAAAAATAAGAAAAAGTACTCCATAACATGTGCGGAATAGTAGGATATATTGGTAAAAGAGAAGCATATCCAATTCTAATAAAGGGCTTGAAGCGATTAGAATACAGAGGATATGACAGCGCAGGCGTGGCATTGGTGAATGCCGGCGGCGACTTGAGCGTATATAAGACTAAAGGAAAGGTCGCAAATCTTGAAGAGCATTGCGCCGACAAAGATATAACAGGTTGCGTAGGTATAGCTCACACTCGTTGGGCTACTCATGGTGAGCCATCTTCAACCAATGCTCACCCACACTTCTCAGAAAGTCGCAACTTGGCGATTATTCACAATGGCATAATTGAGAACTATGCAGAGATAAAGCGCAATCTTACGGCTCATGGCGTAACCTTCCGTTCTGAAACAGATACAGAGGTCTTGGTACAGTTGATTGAGTATATTCAGAACAAGAAACAGATTGATTTGCTCACTGCCGTTCAGATGGCTCTTGGTCAGGTGATTGGCGCTTACGCCATAGCACTGCTCGACAAGAGAAACCCTGAGCAGATTATCGCCGCTCGCAAGCAGAGCCCATTGGTTGTGGGTATCGGCGACGGTGAGTTCTTCCTCGGCTCAGATGCCAGTCCTATCGTGGAATATACCGATAAGGTGGTTTATCTGGAGGATGAGAACATTGCCGTGATGAGACTTGGCGAGGAACTTCAGGTGGTAAACATTCAGAACCACAAACTGAACCTCTCTGTTCAAACCGTTGACATGAACCTCGGTCAGATAGAGAAGGGTGGTTATCCACACTTCATGCTTAAAGAAATATTTGAGCAGCCAGAGTGCTTGGCAAACTGTATGAGAGGTCGTATTAACGTTGAGCATAACCACGTTACGTTAAGCGCCGTCATTGACTATAAGCAACAGCTCATGAACGCAAAGCGCATTATAATAGTCGCTTGCGGTACTTCATGGCATGCCGGACTTATTGGCAAACAAATGATTGAAGACTTCTGCCGTATTCCCGTTGAAGTGGAGTATGCCAGTGAGTTCAGATACAGAAACCCTGTTGTGGGCGAGGGAGATGTGGTAATAGCCATTTCGCAGAGTGGTGAAACGGCTGATACCTTAGCCGCCATAGAATTGGCAAAGGGCAGGGGGGCATTCATATATGGTATATGTAATGCCGTTGGCTCAAGCATTCCACGCGCCACACACACCGGTAGTTACATACACGTTGGCCCTGAAATAGGTGTCGCGTCAACAAAAGCCTTCACCGGTCAGGTTACGGTGCTGGCAATGTTGGCACTTGCGTTAGGTAAGGAGAAAGGTACTATCAGCGAAGAAGAGTATCAGAAGGTAACTTCTGAACTTGCAAACATACCTGATAAGATGAAGCAAGTGCTGAAACTGAACGAGCAGATAGCCGATATGGCTCGCATCTTCACCTATGCGCACAACTTTATTTACTTAGGTCGTGGCTTTGGTTATCCTGTAGCTCTGGAAGGAGCATTGAAGTTGAAGGAAATCAGCTACATTCATGCAGAGGGTTATCCTGCTGCTGAAATGAAGCATGGTCCTATCGAACTTGTCGATTCAGATATGCCGGTTGTTGTGGTTGCTACTCACAACGCAATGTATGAGAAAGTGCTTAGCAACATACAGGAAATAAAGGCTCGTAAGGGTAGGGTGATAGCTCTCGTAAGCAAGGGTGATGAAACCATCTCAAGAATTGCTGACGAGGTTATTGAACTGCCTCAGACAATAGAGTGCCTGGAGCCTCTGATTGATACCATTCCATTGCAGCTGATGGCTTACCACGTAGCTGTATGCAAGGGAAAGAATGTTGACCAACCAAGAAACTTAGCAAAAAGCGTTACTGTAGAATAAAATAAATGGAACCATTAAAGCATGATTGTGGCGTAGCTCTTATTCGACTACTAAAGCCATTAGAGTATTACCAACAGAAGTACGGAACTTGGATGTATGGGCTTAACAAGCTCTATCTTATGATGGAGAAACAGCACAACCGTGGACAGGAAGGTGCTGGCTTGGCTTGTCTGAAGTTAGACAGCGACCCAGGCAATGAATACATGTTTCGTGAACGTGCTGAAGGTTCAAACGCTATTACTGAGATTTTCGGTAATGTTCATAAGCAGTTAGGCGACTACTCGCCTGAAGAGTTTAATGATATACGCCATGTGGCTCGCGACATTCCTTTCGCAGGCGAACTTTATATGGGTCACCTTCGTTATAGCACTACGGGCAAGCATGGTTTGACTTACGTTCACCCATTCTTACGTCGTAACAACTGGAAGGCAAAGAACCTTGCATTGTGTGGCAACTTCAATATGACCAACATAGACGAAGTGTTTAAGCTGCTTCGCACGCAAGGTCAGTGGCCACGTATTTACAGCGATGGATATATCTTGTTGGAGCTGTTGGGTCACAGACTTGACCGTGAGGTAGAGCGCAACTTCATTGCAGCACAGAAGTTAGGACTGCAAAACACAGACATAACAGACTATATTGAGGCTAACGTTGAAATGAGCAATGTGCTCAGCTCGGCAATGGACAAGTTTGACGGTGGTTATGTGATGTGCGGTATCACTGGCTCTGGCGAGATGTTCTCAATGCGCGACCCATGGGGTATTCGCCCTGCATACTATTATAAAGATGATGAGATAGTAGTGCTGGCAAGCGAGCGCCCTGTGCTTCAAACCACATTTGACCTTGAGTGCGACCAGATAAAGGAACTGCAAGCAGGTCAGGCACTTATCGTTAAACGCTCTGGTGAAGTGTCGCTACAGCAGATAATTCAACCCAAGGAGTCAAGCAAGTGCTCTT
>CAZPNJ010000110.1:0-1891 GCA_964587765.1 uncultured Prevotella sp. | reverse complement strand
CTCTTTTGAGCGTATATATTTCTCTCGTGGTTCTGACCGTGACATTTATAAAGAGCGCAAGCGTCTTGGCGAGCAACTGACCACACCTATACTGAAAGCCATCAATTACGATACTGACCATACCGTTTTCTCATTCATACCAAATACGGCAGAGGTAGCGTTCTATGGAATGTTGGGTGGCTTCAAGCATTATGTAAACGAGCAGAAGATAAAGGCTATAGAAGCACTTGACCATAAACCGACGCATGATGAGTTAGAGCGAATAATACACTCATACGTTCGCTCGGAGAAGGTGGCATGGAAAGATATAAAACTGCGCACATTCATCGCTGAGGGAAATTCACGCAACGATTTGGCTTCTCATGTGTATGATATAACATACGAGAGCCTTACGCCATACGTTGACAACTTGGTGGTTATAGACGACTCAATCGTTCGTGGTACAACGCTCAAGGAGAGTATCTTGCGCATATTGGATCGTCTGCACCCGAAGAAGATAGTTATCGTAAGCAGTGCGCCACAAATACGTTACCCAGACTATTATGGTATTGATATGCCAAGACTGGAGGAACTGTGTGTGTTCCGTGCTACGATAGAGCTGATAAAAGAGCGTGGTTTGCACAGTGTTATAGAGAATGCTTATCGTGCTTGTAAAGAAGAGATGAACAAGCCAAAGGAGCAGATGAAGAACTATGTGCGCGACGTTTATGAGCCATTTACTATTGAAGAGATAAATCAGAAGTGCATTGAGATGCTTCGCCCTGACAATATGGAAACACCAATAGAAATTGTGTTCCAGTCAATAGAGGGTCTTCACAATGCTATCCCCGACAACCGTGGCGACTGGTATTTCACCGGTCATTTCCCAACACCGGGCGGCACAAAACTTTGCAATCAAGCGTTCATCAACTATATTGAGAATGTTTATCAGAACGAACAGAAATTCTAAAAACATACAATGAAGAAAGTAACTTTAGTCTTAAACGACGGAACTAAGTTCCATGGCAAAAGCTTCGGCTATGATAAGCCTGTTGCAGGTGAAGTAGTATTCAATACTGCAATGATGGGATATCCGGAGAGTCTTACCGACCCTTCTTATGCAGGCCAGTTGATGACACTCACTTTCCCACTTGTAGGAAACTATGGCGTACCGGCTTTTTCAATAGAGCCAAACGGCATTCCTACCTTTATGGAGAGTGACAAGATATATGCCTCGGCTATTATCGTAAATGACTATAGTGAGCAATATTCTCACTGGAACGCAAAGGAGAGCCTTGCCGACTGGTTGAAGCGTGAACAGGTGCCGGGCATTACTGGCATTGACACCAGAGAGTTGACTAAAGTGCTTCGTGAACATGGCGTAATGATGGGCAAAATCATATTTGATGATGAGCCTGACAATATTCCGACAGCCGATTACGAGGGCGTAAACTTCGTAGATAAAGTTTCATGTAAGGAGATTATACGCTACAACGAGGGCGCTGGCAAGAAAGTTGTGCTTGTTGACTGTGGTGTAAAGGCTAACATTATTCGTTGCCTCATAAATCGTGGGGTAGAGGTTATAAGGGTTCCTTGGAACTATGACTATACTTCAATGCAGTTTGACGGCTTGTTCCTTGCCAATGGTCCTGGCGACCCTGATATGTGTCCTGATGCGGTAGAGATAATTCGCAAACAGATGAGTCAAAGCCGTAAACCTATATGTGGTATATGTATGGGTAATCAGTTGTTGGCAAAGGCAGGCGGCGCTTCTATATATAAACTTAAATATGGTCACCGCTCACATAATCAGCCGGTACGTTTGGTTGGTACTGAGAAGTGCTATATAACATCTCAGAATCACGGCTATGCCGTTGACGCCAAGACTTTAGGCAGTGATTGGGAAGAACTG
>CAZPNJ010000109.1:2501-6868 GCA_964587765.1 uncultured Prevotella sp. | reverse complement strand
TATTTCGACTATCCACTACTCAAGGACTATTATATACTGATGGAGACAATACTAAGTTCTGACAACCACGGCAAGAATATGTTTTTCGCAAACTACGATGTTCAGAAGTCGCCAAAAATAACCTTCGCCGTTTGGGATATGGACGCTACCACAGGCCAGCGCTGGAGTGACGAATATTATCACAGCAACATAATGAGACCTGAGCAAGATTACACGGAGTATATTACCAACTTTGAGCATGGTGATTACAACCTATTCCGTCGCATGAAGGCGCTAAACATAAATAACTTCAACGACAGCGTAAGGTATCGCTACCGTGAACTGCGCAAGACATACTTGAATACCGACAGCCTCATAAACCGTTTCGCAACGGCGGTGGCTAACTTGCAGAAATGCGGTGTGGCTGATAGAGAGAGCAAACGTTGGAGCGGTGACAGCGACATTGATGGTAAAACGCTTAACTTTGACACCGAACTTGAGTATATCAAAGACTGGATTACACGCCGCATGAACTATCTCGACGTAACGCGTTTCGATATTGCCAGTCTGCCAGAAGAAACAAATGGCGTAAAGAATGTTGAAGCCTTGACTTACGATGACTATATCAACGTTTCGGGTAGCAGCATAATCATAAATTGCAGCAAGGCTCATAGCGTTAAGATATATGCCACCAACGGCAAACTCATAAGAGTGGTTAACGCTAAGCAAGGGCAGAACGTGGTTAATGTTCCCGCCGGCATATACATAGTAGGCAATAAAAAGGTTATAGTGCTTTAAGCGCTATAACCATATAAATAAAAAACAACCACAGGCAAATTGCCTATGGTTGTTTTTTTGTATGCTCTAATGCTAAGCGATTATGCCTCAGCAGGAGCCTCTTCAGCTGCAGGAGCAGCTTCCTCTGTTGCAGGTGCTTCTTCAGCTGGTGCCTCAGCGGCAGCCTCTTCAGCAGCCTTCTTTGCTTCTTCCTCAGCCTTAGCAGCCTCTTCAGCAGCCTTGCGGTCAGCAATTCTCTTAGCGATTGATTCGTTAACCTTCTTCTCTGCGTCGAGAGCCTTAGCGGCAGCCTCTTTCTTAGCCTTAGCCTCAGAGTCAACTACCTTCTGGTTCTTGCTATCCTTCTCAGCCTTCCAAGCGTCGAACTTCTGCTGACAAGCAGCCTCGTCGAAAGCGCCTTTCTTAACGCCACCACGAAGGTGCTTCATCATGTAAACGCCCTCACCCTTAAGGATGTTGCGAACAGTGTCAGTTGGCTGTGCGCCTGTCTCTACCCAATAAAGGGCGCGATCAAACTTCAGATCTACTGATGCTGGATTTGTGTTAGGGTTAAATGTACCAATCTTCTCGATAAACTTACCATCACGTGGTGCAGTCGAGGTAGCTACGACGATGCGGTAAACTGCATAGCCTTTACGACCGCCGCGCTGTAATCTAATCTTTGTTGACATAACTTGTTGTTAATTAATTAATGTGTTATAAATGCTATCAACTCGTAATAGCGGCTGCAAAGATACACATCTTTTTCATTTCCAACAAATAAAGCCCCGATTATTTGTTTTTGTCTTCATTGACGGGCAGATATATAGACATCGCATTTTATAATGTTTGGTTGAATATAAACAACTTCAATGATGCGATTTTGTTAAAAACAAGAAATATATCGCAAATATTTAACTTTTTACTGTTAACGATTTAAGAAATACGTATCTTTGCCCCAGAAGATTATGAAGAAAAGAACGCTTTGGACAATAGCAACAGTGATGGGCATTAGTTTCTTAGCCCTGTTATCACTACAACTCCGTTATATAAGCGAGATGGCAGAAATGAAGAAAGAGCAATTCGACGAATCTGTCAATCGAGCGTTATATCAGGCGGCACGCAACCTGGAGTTGAATGAAACGCTGCGCTACCTTGAGAAGGACGTTAACGAAACAGAGCGCCGCGCCGCTAAGGTCGATTCGGTTGGCACACGCGACGGTAAGGCCGGCGGTGCCACACAGCACTCTCACCAATACTCTGTTGTGGGCAAAGACGGCACGGTATATTCTTCGTTTGAACTGAAGACAATAGAAATTAAGCCTTCGTCGCTGCCCAAAGCAATGATACTGCACACCGACAAGAACTCGCAAGACGCCGCACAGCGCTCGCTGCAAGAAATCGTGCGCAACAGATATGTTTATCAAAAGGCTCTGCTTGACGAGGTGGTTTACTCACTGCTCTACTCGGCTTCAGAAAAGCCGCTGAAGGAGCGTGTGAACTTTAAGATGCTCGACCAAGACATAAAGCAAGAGCTGCTGAACAATGGCATAAACCTGACTTACCACTTCACCGTGTCAACACAAGACGGCAGAGAGATTTATCGCTGCCCTGACTTTAGCGAAGAGGGCGAAGAGTACAGCTACTCACAACTGCTTTTCCGCAACGACCCGCAAAAGAATGTCGGCATAGTTAAGGTACACTTCCCTGAGATGGACGAATACATCTATTCATCAATTCGTTTCCTCATACCGTCGCTGATATTCACGCTGATACTTATCATTACGTTTATATTCACACTTGTGGTAGTGTTCCGTCAAAAGCGTTACACTGAGATAAAGAACGACTTCATAAACAACATGACGCACGAGCTGAAGACGCCGATTTCAAGCATCTCACTGGCTGCGCAAATGCTCAATGACGACGCGGTGACGAAAAGTCCCACTATGATGAAACACCTTGGAGGGGTGATAAACGATGAAAGCAAGCGCCTACGTTTCTTGGTAGAGAAAGTGTTGCAGATGTCGCTCTTCGACCGCCGCAAGACCATTATAAAGAAGAAGAGCCTCAACCTCAACGACATGGCAGAAACCATTGCCCACACATTCACTTTAAGAGTGGAGCACACGGGTGGCAAGATAGAAATTGAGACCAATGCCACACAGCCTACGGTCGTTGCCGATGAGATGCACTTCCAGAACGTGATATTCAACCTGCTGGACAATGCGGTTAAATATCGCAAACCAGAGGAGCCGCTGCACATAAAGGTTAAGACTTGGAACAGCAAGGACAATCTTTATCTGTCAATCAAGGACAATGGCATTGGCATGAAGAGAGACGACGCCCACAAGGTGTTTGACAAGTTCTACAGAGTTCACACCGGCAATGTTCACGACGTTAAGGGCTTTGGTCTTGGACTGGCTTACGTCAAAAACATTCTTGAGCTGCACCAAGCTACGGTCAGCGTTGACAGCGAGCTGGGCAAAGGCACAACGTTTACGATTAAGTTACCTATTATAAAAGAAAATACAAACAATTAAAACTTATAAATTATGGAAGAGAATCTGAAGATTTTATTGTGCGAAGACGACGAGAACCTTGGAATGCTTCTTCGCGAGTATCTGCAAGCTAAAGGCTATTCTGCAACACTTTGCGCTGATGGCGAAATGGGCTACAGAGAGTTTCTAAAGAATAAGTTCGACATCTGCGTTCTCGACGTAATGATGCCAAAGAAAGATGGCTTCACGCTGGCTAAGGAAATTCGCCAGACCAACATCGACATGCCTATCATCTTCCTAACGGCAAAGACACTGAAAGAGGACATTCTTGAAGGCTTCAAGATTGGTGCCGACGACTACATTACAAAACCATTCTCTATGGAGGAACTCGTGTTCCGTATAGAGGCTATTCTGCGCCGTGTTCGTGGCAAGAAGAGCAAGGAGAGCACCTTCTATCATATCGGTCGCTTCACGTTTGACACACAGAAGCAACTGCTCGCCATCGGCGACAAGCAGACAAAACTTACCACCAAAGAGAACGAACTGCTGTCGTTGCTTTGCTCACACGCCAACGAGATCCTTCAGCGCGACTTCGCACTGAAGACTATCTGGATAGACGACAACTACTTCAACGCTCGCTCTATGGACGTTTACATCACCAAGTTGCGCAAGCACCTGAAAGACGACGACCAAGTAGAGATTATCAACATTCACGGCAAGGGCTACAAGCTAATCATGCCGGAAGTTGAAGACGAAGCTTAAACCGTAGAACCGTATGACCCAAGCGGCATTGACGCTTTACGAACTTAACAGCCTGGTGCACGACGTACTGTGCATCAGGCTTAATGGCTTATACTGGGTGCAAGCTGAGTTGGCGCGCATTTCTGACGGTAGCGGCCACTGCTACATGGAACTGGTGCAGAAAGACGTATTGAGCAACACGCCCGTAGCAACGGCCAAGGCGATTTGCTGGAGCTCTACCTGGCATCAGTTGCTGCCTAAATTCATAAAGACCACGGGCGAAATGCCACGACAGGGCATGACGCTTATGCTGCAGGTTAAGGCAAACTTTCACCCGGCATACGGCTTTTCGTGGATGATTGCCGACATTGA
>CAZPNJ010000109.1:0-2491 GCA_964587765.1 uncultured Prevotella sp. | reverse complement strand
ATGGGCGATATGGCGCGGCGCCGTCTTGAGATTATCAACCAGTTGAAGCAAGAGGGCGTCTTCGACCTTCAGCGTGAACTTGAAATACCAATGTTCGCCCAGCGCATAGCCGTCATATCAAGTCAAACGGCTGCCGGCTATGGCGATTTCTGCAATCAACTTGTCACCAACAATCCCTACGGCATACAATTTCACACGCAGTTGTTTCCTGCCATAATGCAGGGCGAACAGGTTGAGAGCAGCATCATTGCCGCCCTTGACAATATATATAAATGTATTGACCAGTTTGACCTTGTAGTAATCATTCGTGGCGGAGGCTCCACGTCCGACCTCAGCGGTTTTGACACCCTGCCACTGGCTGAAAACGTGGCAAACTTCCCCTTGCCTATTATCACGGGCATAGGTCACGAGCGCGACGAAAGCATTCTCGACATGGTTTCTCACATGCGAGTGAAAACTCCTACTGCCGCTGCCGACTTCATCATTGACCACCACAACGAACTCATGCTCTCGCTGACCGATTACAGCGAGCGCATAGCCGACTATGTCGTTAACCGCCTTCAGCAAGAGCACGACCGACTTGACAATTTAACACGAAAGATACCAATGCTCTTCGCCTTGGTAAAAACTCAGCAACAGGCAAAGATTGAGCGACTGCAAAGTCGGCTTACACTGTCCGTAACTGATGCCATCAGCGCAGGTCGTCATCGGTTGGAGCGACTGCAAGACAGCCTTACCACATCGCTGACACAGTAGATTTCTAACGAGCAGCATCGCCTGTCATTACTAAGCGAGCGCATAAAAATGCTCGACCCACAACTGCTGTTAAAGCGTGGCTACAGCATAACCCTTCACAACGGTCGTGCGGTAAAAGACGCCACTGCGCTTAACATTGGCGACGACATCACCACCATCACCGCATCGGGCAAACTAACATCAGTTATCAAATCAAAACAATCTTAACTCACACACACTATGGCAAAAGAACAGAAAGCAAAACATAGCGCAACCGAACGCAGCGAAACAGCCCCACAAGTAAACTACGAGCAAGCTATGCGCCAACTCGAAGAAATAGTCAGAAAGCTCGAAAACGACGAGCTCGACATCGACCAAATGACGGTGCAACTGCGCACTGCCCAGCAACTAATAAAACTCTGCACCGACAAACTAACCAAAACCGACGAGGAAATAAAGAAAATCCTGAAATAAAAATCTATGCGCTTTCTTATTGATAATCACTTAATGCGGTGATGATGCACGTGATGTCGCTATCCGAGAGGGAGGAGTTAAGGGGGAGGCTTAGTTCTTGTTGAGCTATGCGCTCGGTTATTGGCAGTGATTGTGCGGCGAACAAATTTTTATAGCATTCTTGCTTATGAGGTGGAATAGGGTAGTGAATCATTGTTTCAATGCCACGCTCACGCAGATAAGCCTGTAAATGGTCACGTTTATCAGAAAGAATTGGGAATATGTGAAAAACGTTGTCGGTAAGTGTGGAACTTAACGATGGTTGTACAAGGTTTGTGTTATGTGCAATGCAGTCATAATACAGTTGCGCAATTTCACGGCGACGCTTATTTTCAGCGTCAAGATGGCGCAGCTTTACGCTGAGAAATGCCGCTTGAAGTTCGTCAATGCGAGAATTGCGCCCTTGATAGGGGAAGACATACTTGCGTGAAGAACCGTAATTAGCAAGCGAACGAACGAGATTTGCAACCTCTTCATCGTTAGTTGTTATGGCACCAGCATCGCCCAGAGCGCCGAGATTCTTGCCTGGATAAAAGCTGTGTGCGGCACAATTGCCAAGTGAACCTGTGCGCTTATGGAGTGTGTCTGCGTTGCAGTCTGAAGATGTTGCTGCCTCACCCAGATAATAACAACCTGCCGCTTGGGCATTGTCTTCAAATAATAAAAGGTCATGGCGCTGTGCTATATCAGCTATGCGCTCAGTGTAAGCGCATTTGCCATAAAGATGCTCCAACATAATTGCACGAGTGCGAGGGGTAACGGCTGCTTCAATTAGGCGGTCGTCTATCTGAAACGTTTCAATGCTTGGCTCTACCAATACTGGTACAAGCCTATTTTCTGTTATAGCCAAAATGGTGGCAATAAAAGTATTGGCAGGCACTATTACTTCATCGCCATCGTGAAGATGCCCCAACTGTTTGTAAGCCTTTAGCATAATGGTAAGTGCATCTAATCCGTTGCCCACGCATACACAATGACGTGTGCCGATATACTTAGCATATTCAGTTTCAAATTGCTGAGTGTGGTAGCCATGCAAATACCAACCACTATCAATAACTTTACCTGCCGCCGACTTCAGTTCGTCGGCATAGGCGGCGTTTATTTTCTGAAGATTAAGATATGGAATTACTTCTGCCATAGGTAAGTGTCGTAAACAACGCCTCTGCCGCCAAAACCTTCTTTCTGGAATATCAGGTTCTCGTTGAGGTAATGTCCCTCTTGTTCGGTAGATTTACCAAAGTCA
>CAZPNJ010000108.1:5948-6869 GCA_964587765.1 uncultured Prevotella sp. | reverse complement strand
CCCAAGGTAGGCTTGGGATATATATCAGTCTTAGCGTGGGATATATATCAGTCTCCGAGTAATATCGATATCATGTTAAGAGTGTATTTTGAAGTTTGTTTTTCATAAGCAACTATCACTTTGCACCCTTCCTGCGGTTGCAATCAGCACACAACATCTGGCAATTGTCGGCCGTCGTATGACCTCCCTTGCTCCATGGGGTTATATGGTCTGCGTGCATTTCGGCTATTTCAAAATGCTTGCCACATTCCGGGCAAATACCTTTTTGCCGCTCGTATGCTTCTATTCTGTCGGCTTCATCGAATCCACGGATATTGAGTTTTCGCTCGTCACCAGAGAGAACATAGTCATAAACGCCTTTTTTATTCGTTACATCTCTGTCTATTAGTAATGCCGATATTCGTTTTTCTATGTCTGTTGCTGAGTATGTATTGTTGCCATACAGATTATACAATTCGCCCCATTCAATACCTTTCATGATAGAGCGATACTTGGTAAATATGCGCTGTACCCACGATATTACTGCCTGAAAATATTGCCATTCCATGTCGGCATTCTCATCATGCTGATGCGCTGCCATGTATTCATTGATGTTGTCTTTGCTAATCCATCTGAGAACGGTTTGCATGTATTATTGTCGGATAGGATTGCCGCTCATATAATCCTTGGCCAGACGATATGCCACGCACGTTGACTAGCTAAACTTCTTTTTCAATGCTATTACCCATTCGCCAGAATACACGACATTGCGCAGTTCCTGTGGCGTTAGTTTCTCTCCCGCAATGTTGATTATCTCAAACCAATCAAGTTTCTCGCTATCTGTTCCATTCTCACAAATGTATATCTGTAGTTCATAGTCGAGAAATTGTTTTATCTGGTCAGGAGTCAAGTTGGCATAAGACTTCAGTTTTCCATCGAGAG
>CAZPNJ010000108.1:0-5888 GCA_964587765.1 uncultured Prevotella sp. | reverse complement strand
TAATGTCCTCTGCTGGCCGTCAAGAAGTTCAAATGTTCCATCTTCATTTTTCACCCAATACATAACATTCAAAGGGAATTTCTTGAAGATGGAATTGATGACCTCCTTCTTTTGCTTGTCGTTATAGACAAATTCCCTCTGATATTTCGGCCTGATATTCAGGAGACCTCCATATCCCACAACACCCTCTTCCTCATTGTCTTCAAATCCGTCAACGATGTCGCGAATCTTAATGGTGTGCAATGTAATTTCCATACTTACTTCTTTTTTTGAATTAATATTGTCGGCCAACAAAGTTTATTTGTAGTTCCGATTTTCAAAACGCCTCGCCTGTTAAGGTCGCTTGCATTCTTGGCATCTGCTTTTGTATAGACTTTTGTCTTTAAGCCCGAATTGTTGTCGCGGTCTGTAATTCCCAATATAACGAACTGGTCCGGGTCGAAATTGGCAAAGAAAGTCGGAGGAACACCCATCGGACCATCGTAATCCATAGGAATGTCGGCAACGTTTTTCACAAAAATAGCGTCGTAGTTGTCAAACTTGGGATACTCTTCCGGCGTGTAATGCTTATACAAGTCTATCTCCTCGTGCCGCTTGCTATGGTCAAGGTTCGTAAACCAACAAATGTTACCCATTGTTGATATGATTGTTCCATCTTCAAGCGTCCTTATGTTAGTTTTACTTTCATCGTATATTTCAGGAATAACGAACTTCATAGAACCAGCGTAATAGCCCAACCACAGTTGATTGGCTTGAATACGAGCGAAGATGTCTTTGTACGTCACGTTATTTTGATTCCCAATAACAAGGAACTTCTTCTCATATTTGAAAAGAAGATTGACATAATCCCTGAAAAGAGAAAACGGAGGGTTGGTTACAACTATATCTGCTTCTTGTAAGAGCTTGACACATTCGGGACTTCGGAAATCGCCATTGCCCTCCAAATGCGTTGGCGGATTTTTGCGCAGGATGATTTCGACATCTTCCAAGTCAGTTGCTCCATCGCCATTGACATCCGTCACTTCCGTAAGTTCAATCTTGAATGCTTTTCTATTGCTTTCCGTCCTTTTCTCAAAAAGGTCTAACTCTGTGCCTGCCACGGGAGAGCCGTCGAAGCAAGTACAGATGAGTTTCTTAAGCCCCCATGCATTAAACTTCGTAGCGAAGAATTTGAAGAAGTTGCTTTCATAAGGGTCATCACAATTGCAGAGCACAACCTTGTTTCTGAAATGTTTCCTGTAGTGAGCAAGTTCATTGGCGATGTCTGAAAGCTGAGTGTAAAACTCATCCTTCTTCGCCTTCTGTGCAGCATTTTGATTTTTGTTTTTTGCCATTTGACTGATAGTTATCTGTTCAACACCAGCATCAACTATCAATCACGCCATGACGCAAAAGAAGCGTGATGCTCCTATTTGCGCATAGCAAGAGGCGGCGTCGGAAAAGGTGCCTCTGTCCAGTTTGCAGGATGCATCACGCTTTTGCGTATGCATCGCTATCCCAAACTGGAATAGACGAACCTTTATACGGCTCACCTGTCACATATTATTTCCATGCTTCTTATACCTTATGAGTTTCCGACGCTCTTGGCTATGCGCGAAATAATAGCGAATGCTTCTTTATGTTTCGGTATTTCTCCCCCGAAACGCTTACAAAATTACACAATTTTTCCTATTACAACCTTTTTGATGGCTAATTTTTACGATAAAAAAGGGAAACAATATTTTGCCACTAAATATTCACGCATTATTCCCATTACACACTTTGACAAGGCTTATTCCAATGCAAACTGTCAAAAGAGAAGTTCAACGCTGCATAATATGCAATATTGACTTAGAATCCAACACTACAGAAGAATCCGTAAAATAATTACATGTTGTTTTGCAGATTCTTCGTATTTTTGCAACCGTACAACTTATAATAAATAATGAGAAAATTATTCATCGCCATAATAATATTGGCACTAACAACAAACGTTATGGGACAGACAAAGGTGATGGTAAAAGTAGGAAACAAGGTGTTTACAGCCACATTGCTGGACAACGAGACAGCACGAGACTTTTTGACCCGTCTGCCCGTTACACTCACAATGAACGACGTAAATGGCAATGAAAAATATGCCACATTCAACAAGTCGTTTACTGGAACAAACAAGGTAGCAGGCAACATCAAAGCCGGTGACCTGAAGATTTGGAGCGGTAATGGGCTGGTGCTGTTCTACGAAAGTTTCTCATCGAGCTACAGCTACTATGACCTTGGCTCCATTGATGATGCCACAGGACTGCGTGAAACTCTTGGCAGTGGTTCTGTGTCAGTCACCTTTGAGGCACAGACTACTGGTATAACAAATGTATCTTGTACGGACGACCTTACCAATATTTATAACCTTGACGGAACTCTTGCGGCAAGAAACATTTCGCTGAAAGATGCCCATAAGACGCTGCGTCCTGGCTTATATATTGCAGACGGAAGGAAAATCGCAATCAAATAACATCTCATATAACAATAAAGAAGATAATAATTCTTTCCTTTATTACGATGGTCGTAATGGGGGTAAATGCACAAAAGGATAAGAATATGGAGGACAAAATCATAAAACAAGAGCTTCAGCTCACACAGGAGTGGGACAAGGTGTTCCCCAAATCAGAGAAAGTGAACCACAAGAAGGTGACGTTCAAGACACAGTATGGTATTACATTGGCTGCTGACCTCTACACACCGAAGGAGGCAGAAGGAAATCTTCCTGCCATTGCCGTGAGCGGTCCTTTCGGAGCAGTGAAGGAGCAATGCTCTGGGCTTTATGCACAGACGATGGCTGAGCGTGGTTTCGTTGCGATGGCTTTTGACCCTTCATTCACAGGAGAGTCGAGCGGTGAGCCTCGTAGAACCGCTTCGCCAGACATCAATACCGAGGACTTTATGGCAGCTGTTGACTATCTCTCAACGCTCAACGACGTTGACCCTGAGCGCATTGGCATAATCGGCATTTGTGGCTGGGGAGGCATCGCCCTTAATGCTGCCGCTGCCGACACTCGCATAAAGGCAACATTGGTCAGCACCATGTATGATATGACCCGTGTTAATGGCAATGGCTATTTCGATGCCAACGACAATGAGACCGACCGCCATGCTGCCCGTGAGGCGATGAGCAAAGCCCGCACAGAGACCGCCCGCACAGGCAAGTATCAGATGGCTGGCGGTGTAATTGACCCTCTGCCCGATGACGTTCCCCTGTTCGTCAAGGACTATTATGACTACTACAAGACTACTCGCGGCTATCACGAGCGCAGCGGAAACTCAACCGACGGCTGGCACACATTCGGCACTCAGGCATACTCAAATGCCCGTTTCCTGCACTATATCAATGAGATTCGTTCCGCCGTGCTGATGATTCACGGCGAGAATGCCCACAGCCGCTATTTCGGCGAAGATTCTTTCAAGTACATGGTAGAAGGCAAGTCCAAAAGCTATGCTACCGCCAAGCCTAATGCTGTACCAGATAATAAAAAAATGCTCATCATTCCCGGAGCCAGCCACTGCGACCTCTACGATGGAGGCAAGGACAAGGTTATTCCGTTTGATGACATAGAGAAGTTTTTCAAGGAGTATCTGTGCAAATAATATGTACGGATACCCATCTTAGCGTGAATGTTTTGCATTTTTCCTAAATTTGCAAATTGAAACAAAACGAGATAATGAATGAAATTGAAGAGAGAGCCGTATGGCTGAAACATAATGGATATAACTGTTGTCAATCGGTGATAAAGGCATTGACCGAGGCTGACGAGAGTGTAAGTGATGCGGAGCGTGACCTGTTAAACCGTGCAGCATCTGGCTTTCGCACTGGCATGGGAGGCATGGAGGCTACCTGCGGTGCTCTTAGCGGAGCTGTGATGATAGCCGGACTGAAATCGCCTGACACAATCGTGGCTGGCAAGACTGCGAAGCAGATGCACGAACGATTCACCGAACTATCTGGAGCAAGCATCTGCAAGGTGTTAAAGAGTCACCGACCAGACGGCCGCTTCGTATGCGACTGTGACGACTGCGTAAGGCACGGAGTAAGAGTGTTCCACGAATTGGTTGAGAAGTAACGTTATGATTGACTTGGGTGAAAGCACTGTAGAAGCTAATAAATCAAGCATATTTCAGCGCCCTGTATGGGTGACTGTATTCGCACTGACGGCAGCCATTGCATGGGGCTGGGCATATCCGCTGATAAAGCTCGGATTTGCGGCGTTCCAGATTACAACCGACATGACGGGCAGTAAGATGTTATTCGCTGGCATACGCTTTTTCCTGTCAGGGCTTATCATACTGTCTGTGGCAAAAGCAATGGGGCGGTCGTTTACTATCAGGAAAAGCACGGACTGGTGGTTTGTACTTATATTCGCACTGCTGAACACTACCCTGCACTACCTAGTCTTTTATTTAGGACTTTCACACAGCGAGGGGGCTCGCGCCGCAATACTTAACTCGCTCGGCACATTCCTTGTGGTGCTGTTGGCATGTTCGTTTTTCAAGAGCGACCGTCTGACCGTCAGCAAAATAGCGGGTTGCATAATTGGCTTTGCCGGAATACTCGCACTGAACCTTGGCGGCGAGTCAAGCGGACAATTCACATGGCTGGGCGACGGTTTTATCATATTAAACGCACTTTGCTCTGCCATAGCCGGACTGCTGACACGAGGGCTTAGCAAACGCATTGACATCTTCGTTGGCACGGGCTATAGCCTTGCCATAGGTGGCGCATTGCTAATCGTTCCCGGACTGCTAGCAGGTGGCACACTTCCGAGAATAAATGTCATGGGCATAGTTTGTTTGCTTTTGCTCATCGCCATATCAACCGTCGCCTTTGCCCTTTACAACAAACTAATCAGCCTAAATCCGGTTGGCAAGGTTGCCATTTACAACTCGCTCATACCCGTAGTGGGAGCCGTAACCTCATGCCTCTGCCTTAACGAACATTTCTATTGGAAATATGCCATAGCAGGGACGCTCGCCGCCCTCGGAATTTATATTATCAACAGGGGCAAGAATTAACAATACACATACATTTCAGAACAATTTTATTGATTATTCAAATAAAAGGATTATCTTTACAGCCAAATAAGCGCATTTATTTATGCTGAAGCAATATAAGATAGAAGATTACATCAAAGAGTATAAACCAATTTGGACTTGCAATATGCCCAAAGGGTGTCCACCGAATGATGTTTTGGTGGCAGAAAAACATCCTTTCTACCGACTGGCACACGCTGCAGAAACTTACGATGACAAGGATTTTATATCTTATGCAGAAATGAATCCAGCCAAAGATTGGGGCGAGCGTCTTCCTCTTGCTGTTGGAATATCATTGATAGACAATGAAACAAAGGCACGCAAAAATCTAAAACTGCCAATGTTCCGACAGTATGCCGGAATTATAGCATTAACATTACAGCCAACCGATGGCGTAGTAAAACAAACTGGTGTTCACACATCACATTACACATGGTGGCGGACACAATCATTCAAAATTTCGAACCTGCAAATGCTTAGTTTATGAGACCACTTACACTGATACAAACACTTGAACTCTACGAAGTACCGCAAATAATTGTGGCAACAGATGCTATTGGTACACATTATCTTTGTACACTCTTTGCACTAAGCGACAACGGCTATCAGTACATAGGAGTACAATTATCAGAGCCACGGCTTATGGCATTCATCGGTGGGCAACTCGACCTGCGCGGTGCATATTTACATCCGGAAGCAGAAGGGGCTGTTTGGTTAGTCAATATGAAACAAGAACAACTGACAGCAACAACTCAACTAAAAACAAAAGAAATAACAGACGATATGCTTCCTGAGGCAGGCTATTACTACGATTCATCTGAATTGACAGA
>CAZPNJ010000107.1:1068-6905 GCA_964587765.1 uncultured Prevotella sp. | reverse complement strand
GGTAACGGCAGGAGGCGTGACGCTGACCGAGAACTCTGACTATACGGTTGACTACAATGCCGGAGAGGTTACCATTCTTAACCAAAGCATCATCGATGCCGGCACAGCTGTGAACGTTTCGTTGGAGAGTAATTCAGAGTATGGGCAAGAGCGCAAGACCATGTTTGGCGTAAACTGGCAGTACGACTTCTCAAAGAACCTGCAACTGAGCGGTACTTTGCAACACCTGTCAGAGCAAGCCCTGACCACAAAGGTGAGCATGGGCAACGAACCGCTGAACAACACCATCTGGGGACTTAACATAAACTGGAAGAAAGAGAGTCAGTGGCTGACCAACATGCTTGACAAGTTGCCTTTCCTGCACCTGACACAACCATCGCACATATCGTTTACGGGCGAGTTTGCCCAACTGATAGCCGGTCAGGCAAGCGGCACACAGGACAACGCCTCTTACCTTGACGACTTTGAAAACACAAAGAACACGATTGACGTAAGCACACCTACATCGTGGCAGCAGTGCCGTCGATGTTCCCCGAATGTAACGACAAGACCACGCTAAAGAGCGGCTACAACCGTTCGTTGCTGGCATGGTACACCATTGACCCGCTGTTTACTCGTCGCTCCTCATCACTCACTCCAAGTCACATCAAGAGCGACCTTGACCAACTGTCAAACTATTATGTGCGTGAGGTGTATGTGCGCGAACTGTTCCCTAACCGCAACCAAAGCAGCTACTCAGGCGCAACCTCTACCCTGCCAATCCTTAACTTGGCATACTATCCTAACGAGCGCGGGCCATACAACTTCTCTACAAACGTAAACTACGACGGTACGCTCGTAAACCCCGAACAGCGTTGGGGCGGCATGATGCGCAAACTGGAGACTACCGACTTCGAGAACTCTAACATAGCTTACATTGAGTTCTGGATGCTCGACCCATTCCTCTACACAAACGACCAGAGCGATGCCTCGACCTACGGCGGCGACTTCTACATAAACCTCGGCGAGGTGTCGGAAGACGTTTTGCGCGACGGCAAGAAATTCCACGAAAGCGGTATGCCCGTTGACGGCTCTAACGCATACGTTACGACGCAGTGGGGCAAGATACCAACCACGACAACCGTGACCTACGCCTTTGCCACCACAAGCGGAGCAAGAGCACTGCAAGACGTTGGTTTCAACGGACTTAACGACTCTGAAGAGCAGACTTTCGCCTCTTATCAGGAATATCTGTCAGCGATACAGGGCAAGGTGTCACCTGTGGTGTTTGACAGCATTTGGGCAGACCCTGCCAACGACGACTACCACTACTTCCGTGGTTCTGACTTCGACAGAATCCACGCAAGCATACTGCAACGCTACAAGCGCATAAACAATCCTCAGGGCAACTCGCCCGACTCGAATACCGACACCGAGAGCTACAGCACTTCGTATAAGACCACGCCCGACGTTGAGGACATTAACCAAGACTACACCCTCAACGAGTATGAGCGCTACTTCCAATACCACGTTTCCATTCGCCCTGAAGACATGGTCGTAGGCC
The DNA here is from genome assembly GCA_964587765.1 of uncultured Prevotella sp. Taxonomy (GTDB): domain Bacteria; phylum Bacteroidota; class Bacteroidia; order Bacteroidales; family Bacteroidaceae; genus Prevotella. The sequence goes on along the minus strand of CAZPNJ010000107.1, from coordinate 5,362 downwards.
ACAATTTCATCGTTGACGAGCGTGAGACCGACGTAACGCTGCGCAACGGCAAGAGTGGTCACGAGCGCTGGTATCAGTTCCGCATACCGGTTGACGAGTTCGAGTCAAGGGTCGGCTCAATCAACGACTTCACCAGCATACGCTTCATGCGTATGTTCCTCACCAACTTCCAGAAGCCTATCGTAATGCGCTTCGGCACGCTCGACCTTGTGCGTGGCGAGTGGCGCGTTTACGACCAGAACCTCGATGCCACTTCGGGTGCCGGCACAATGGCTATGAGCGCCGTTAACATTGAGGAAAACAACGACAAGAAGCCCGTCAACTATGTATTGCCACCGGGCATTACCCGTGAACAAGACCCGACACAGCCACAGTTGGTAGAGAGCAATGAGCAAGCGCTCGCCCTTACTCTGACAAACCTGTCATCGGGCGAATCAAAGTGCGTCTATAAAAACACCACGCTTGACTTGCGCCAATACAAGCGCATACAGATGTTTGCCCATGCCAACGCACTGGAGAACGACGTAACCAATCTGCAAAACGGCGAACTGGCGCTGTTCGTTCGCTTAGGCTCTGACTACAAGAACAACTACTACGAATATCAGATACCGCTGACGCTGACACCCGAAGGCACTTACTCTAACGGCTCTGCAATGGTTTGGCCAGAAGAGAACATGATGAACGTGCCGCTGAGCGTGTTTACGGCGATAAAGAAAGCCCGCAACAGCGCAAAGGCTCGTGGGCTTGCCTCTTACACAAGCGTATTCTCAGAGTACGACGAGAGCAACCCTGCCAACAAGATTAGCATATTGGGCAACCCGACGCTGGGCGAAGTAAAGGTTATGATAATTGGTGTGCGCAACCTTGCTGCAACCGAAAAGAGCGGCGAGGTATGGGTGAACGAACTGCGTATGCGAGAGTATAACAACAAGGGCGGCTGGGCTGCTCAAGGCACTCTTAACATGCAACTGTCTGACTTGGGTTCGGTAAACGTTCAGGGCAAATACACCAGCGACGGCTTTGGCGGACTGGAGCAGGGCGTTACGCAGCGTGCCATGGAGGACTACCAGTCATACACCGTCACCGCCAACATGGAGATGGGCAAGTTCTTCCCCGATAAGGCGCAGGTGTCAATACCCGTTTACTACTCCGTGACCAAAGAGAAAACAACCCCACGCTATAACCCTCTCGACTCTGACATGGAGCTTGACGACGCCCTTGAAAGTTCTACAAAGCAAGAGCGCGACTCTATTGAGAGCATTGCCGTGACAAAAGTTACAAACACCAACTTCTCTGTTTCCAATGCAAGGGTAAACATAAAGAACAAGCGCCACCCCACCCCCGTTGACCCTGCCAACTTCTCGTTCTCGTACAGCCACTCTCACAGCAAGACCACCGGCGAGACCACGGTCTATGAGAAGGAAGACAACTGGAAGGGTATGCTCGATTATAGTTGGTCGCCGATATACAAGCCATTTGAGCCGTTCAAGAAGATTAAGAGCAAGAGCAAATGGTTTGACATTCTGAAGAAGTTCGGGCTGAACTATATGCCGCAAAACGTGGCGTTCAACTCTGACATTACTCGTTCGTACTACGAACTTCAGGAGCGCGACCTCGAAAGTACCGAGAACTCGCAACTGCCACTGACATTCTCATCGCAGTTCCTTTGGAACAGAGAGTTCTCACTACGCTGGGACCTTACGAAGAACCTGCACATGAACTTCCACAGTGCCACCCATGCCGAGATAGAAGAGCCATACACCCCTGTCAACAAAGACCTTTACCCCGAGCGCTATCAGGCTTGGAAAGACTCGGTTTGGAACAGCATAAAGCGAATGGGCACACCGCTTGACTACAACCAGTCGTTCACGCTGTCGTATCAGTTGCCACTAAATCTGCTGCCGATATTCTCGTGGATAAACGCCGACGCCAACTACACCGCCACCTACAACTGGGTGCGTGGCACCGAACTTGACGACGGCACATCGCTGGGCAACACCATTGCCAACAACCGCAACCTCAACGTAAGCAGCTCGTTCAACTTTGAAAAGCTATACAACATGGTGCCTTTCTTGAAGAAGGCCAACGAGCGCGCCGAGAAGGCTGACGTAAGCAACCGCAACAGAATTTCGCAGCGCAACCGCAACCAGCGTAACGGCAAGAGCAACAAGGCAACCGACAACAAGAACAAACAGTTGCCAAAGAACGCCAAGGCATTTGAAAAGGAAGTGAAACTTATGCCCGACAGCGCAATAACCATTGAGCACGGCAAGGCTACGAAGCGAATAACGGTTTCGGCAAAGACCGCCGACGGCAAGAAGTTTAACCTGAAGTGGCGCAAGTCGGGCAAGAACGCCATAAAACTGCTTGGCAACGTTGACACCTTAACAAACATTAAGGTGAGCGTGCTGGCACAGAAGCCCACAGAAGAGAAGGGCTGGTACAAGACGGCGTTGAGCCTGACAAGAGTGCTGATGATGGTGCGCTCGGCCTCTGTCAGCTACCGAAACCAATACTCTATGTCGCTGCCTGGCTTCATGCCAAACGTTGGCGACGCCTTCGGACAAAAGCGCGACCTTAGCACCTTTGCACCGGGACTGGACTTCGCCTTCGGACTTACCGGCGACTCGTACATAAACAAGGCGCAAGAGCGAGGCTGGCTTATGAACAACGGCTCGGTAGCCACGCCAGCCACGACCAACAAGACCGAAGACCTGCAAATAAAGGTTACGCTTGAGCCCGTCAAGAACCTGAAGATTGACCTTAACGCGTCGCGCACCATGACAACGGCAAAGAGTATGCAGTATATGTATTACGGCACGCCAACCACACAAAGCGGCACGTTCACCATGACAACCATATCAATAGGCAGCGCCTTTGAGGGCATGGGCAATGCTAACGACGGCTATCACAGCGCGTCGTTCAACAAGTTCTGCCAGTCGCTCGACGGATTCCAGAAGCGTGTTGAGGCGCAATATCACGGAGCGAAATACCCAGCGGCGTCAACACTAGCTGGCGAAACGTTCAACACTGCCAACGGCACTGTCAGTCGCTACAGCGCCGACGTCATGATACCTGCCTTCCTATCAACATACACCAGCATGGGCGGCTCGTCGCTCAACATATTCCCAACGCTCGCTCGTATGCTGCCTAACTGGTCTGTTCGCTACAGCGGACTGCAACGCCTGCCGGCATTCCAGAGCATATTCAAGAGTTTCAACATAAACCACTCATACAAGAGCATCTATGCCGTTGGCTCATACTCGTCGTACAGCACATTCATGGAATATATGAACGGACTTGGTTTCGTCAACGACGCCACAACAGGTAACCCCGTGCCAAGCTCAATGTACAACGTTTCGACGGTCAGCATAAACGAAGCCTTCTCGCCAATGTTGGGAGTTGACATGACGTTTAACAACAGCCTTACCGCCAAACTTGAGTATCGCACCACACGAGTGCTGACGCTTAGCATGACCAGCATACAAATTAACGAAGCCCTCTCGCGCGACTGGGTAATCGGCTTCGGCTATAAGATTAACGATTTCCACCCCTTCGGCTTCTATATGGCACACCGAAAGGTTAAGGGCAGCAGTAAGAACAGCAAAAACACAACGCAAAACAACCCAGGCAACCGCAGCGGCATTAACAATGCCCTGAACATGCGCCTTGACCTGAGCCTAAGAAACCAAGCTGCCATCAGCCGCGACATAGCAACCATGACCTCGTCGGCAAGTAGTGGCAACAAGGCTCTGAAACTAAGTTTCTCGGCTGACTACACCTTCTCGCGCCTGCTTACCATGAGCTTCTATTACGACCGCCAGACCAACACACCACTACTATCGTCAAGCAGCTACCCTACTACCACGCGCGACTTCGGACTATCAATTAAATTCTCACTCACTCGTTAATTACCAAGCCACAAACTGTTCGTTCCCTGCCCCACATACTGCCCGTTCCCATTCACGAGCACCCTTATTCCCAATGATTAAAACGCCGTTTAATCACCGTTTAATCACTGATTAAACAGCGGTTTATTACTAACTTGCCCTACGCTGTCTTACTGCATAGAGAATCCTTTCTTACACACACGCTCTTATACTTTAAGTTGAAGTATAGCATACTTTAAGTTGAAGCATAACGTACTTTAAGTTGAAGTATAACATACTTTAAGTTGAAGTATAACGTACTTTAAGTTGAAGTATAACGTACTTTAAGTTGAAGTATAACATCAGAACGTAAAGAAGAAAACACGAAAATAGGCAATACCACAATTGCATTGCCTATAATATGA
>CAZPNJ010000107.1:0-1058 GCA_964587765.1 uncultured Prevotella sp. | reverse complement strand
ATCTGATAACGTTCCTAATTTGGTATCGAGATTGAAGGCTTTAGGCGCTTACACAAACGGTGATGAGATTAAAACTGTTGATGAGTTGAAAGACTCATATGCTTCTGCCCTTGAAAAAAACACGAGGAATGAGATTAAGAAGGAAGAAGATTTTGATTTTATAAATCAGATATATTAAACTCTGAATCCGATAATCTTGCGAACTTCGTTAATGGTTTCGCTTGCGCTTTGGCGAGCACGATCAGCACCGTCACGGGCAACCTTGTTGAGCAACTCGGTATCTGCCTCGAAAGCATTTATGCGCTCACGAATTGGGGCTACCACCTTGCACAGGTCTTCGGCTATCTGCTTCTTCATATCGCCATAGCGAAGTGTGCAGTCGTTCCACTTATCATTGAAATAGTCGTAGGTGTCTGGCGTGGAAACGAGTTTCAAGAAAGTGAACAGGTTTTCAATAACCTCTGGTTTCTCGCTATTGAGAGCCTGTGGACCTTGGTCTGTTACGGCACGCATCACCTTCTTGGTAATGGTTTTGTCATCGTCGCGCAGGTAGATGCAGTTGCCCTCGCTCTTGCCCATCTTACCACTACCGTCAAGACCCGGCACCTTCAGAGCCTTGTCCGTGAAATAGAAGTTCTGTGGTTCTGGGAAGAAGTCAACGCCATATATGTTGTTGAAACGGCGAGCGCACTTGCGCGCCATTTCCATGTTCTGCTCTTGGTCTTTGCCGACAGGCACCTTCTTTACTCTGTGCTGAAGTATGTCTGCCGCCATAAGTGTTGGGTAGGTGAACAAACCCGCGTTTACGTTGTCTGGCTGCTTGCGAGCCTTCTCCTTGAATGTGGTTACACGGCCCAACTCGCCAATATATGTGTTCATGTTAAGGTACAGATATAGTTCAAGTGTTTCCTTAACGTCGCTCTGCACATAGATTGACACCTTCTCTGGGTCAAGACCACAGGCGAGGTATTCTGACATGATTACCTTTGCGCTGGTTTGTATATCTTGGGGCTTTGGGTGAGTTGTCAGCGAATGCCAGTCAGCAATAAAGAACATAC
>CAZPNJ010000106.1:3188-6913 GCA_964587765.1 uncultured Prevotella sp. | reverse complement strand
GTGTATAATATAATGTGCGGCTTAAGAGTTATGCTCTTTCAGAAAATCGGCGGCGGGCTTGCACCCCAACCATGCTGATTTGCGCAGCCATTTTATCCCAGTGCGGCGGTCTTCCTTTACGCCCGTGCCAGTGAAATAAAACCATCCAACAATAAACATGGACTGTGCGTCGCCACTATTGGCTGCGAGTTCGTACCAAAAGACAGATTCCGCAACGTCTTTTTCTATTCCATCGCCGTGCCAATAGTTCGCCCCAAGGTTCTTTTGTGATTGCACATGACCTTGAAAAGCCGCCTCGCGCCACCATGTATTTGCCTTAGCATGGTCTTCTTCCACGCCCAGTCCTAAGAAATATTGATTGGCAAGGTTTACCTGCGCCTGCATATCTCCATTCTCGGCTGCCCGTCTATACCACTCCGCCGCCTGAGAATAGTCCTGCTCTACCCCATCGCCCTTCCAATAACACTCAGCCACGTTAAAGCAAGCGTATGTATCGCCCAAGTCTGCCGCACGCTTATACCAACTGAAGGCCAAGGCATGGTCTTCAACCACTCCCTCGCCTCGGTGATAACACGTACCGAGATTATTCATCGCCATAACGTCGCCTTCAAGCGCCGCCCTACGATATTCGTTTGCTTTGTTTCGTTCTTTGGGCATGGGTTAAATGCAATCTGCTTTTTCATTGCAAATATACCAATAAAAGGTAACTCCCGCAACAGACTAAGGAAGTATAAATTACGAGTGCGCTAAAAGTCTTGCTTTTAACGCACTCGTCTGTTTATATGGTTTTATATGGAAAACCTTTTTAGTCTTGTGGCTTGATGTTTGTTGACTCTAGCTGTTTAGCCACTTCGTCGTTGATACGCTTAGCGAAGTCAGCCATTGTCATGGTAGCCTGCTCGCCACCACCCTGCTGACGCATAGAAACAAGTCCTTCGGCAGCCTCTTTCTCGCCAACGATTACCATATAAGGCACGCGCTTGATTTCGTTGTCGCGAATCTTACGGCCAATCTTCTCGTTGCGATCGTCAATTACGGAGCGAACGCCGTTGTCGTCAAGGAAGTCTGCCACCTGCTTTGCATAAGCGTTGAACTTCTCTGAGATAGGCAGAATAGCTACTTGGTCAGGTGTGAGCCATAGTGGGAAGTGACCTGCTGTGTGCTCAATAAGAACGGCAGAGAAGCGTTCGAGTGAACCGAATGGCGCACGGTGAATCATAACTGGAGTCTTCTTCTCGTTGTTCTCGTCGGTGTATTCCAAGTGGAAACGCTGTGGCAGGTTGTAGTCAACCTGAATTGTACCAAGCTGCCAACGGCGACCAAGAGCGTCTTTTACCATGAAGTCGAGCTTCGGGCCATAGAAAGCAGCCTCGCCCTCAACGCATTTTGCCTGCAAGCCTTTCTCGGCGCAAGCCTCTTTGATAGCGTTCTGGCTCTCTTCCCAAATCTCATCTGAACCGATATATTTCTGCTTGTCCTTAGGGTCACGCAGTGATATCTGTGCCTCGAAATTGTCGAAGTTGAATATCTTGAACACGGTCTGAATGATGTCCATAACACGAAGGAACTCGCCCTTTACCTGGTCTGGACGGCAGAAGATGTGGGCATCGTCTTGCGTGAATGAACGAACACGAGTAAGTCCGTGCAACTCGCCACTCTTCTCATAGCGATATACCGTACCAAACTCTGCTATACGCAGTGGCAGGTCACGATATGAACGTGGTTTCCATGCGAACACCTCACAGTGGTGAGGACAGTTCATTGGTTTGAGCATATACTCTTCGTCTTCCTCTGGTGTGTGGATAGGTTGGAAAGAGTCCTTACCATAGTGAGCGTAGTGGCCAGATGTTACATACAGGTTCTTAGAACCGATGTGCGGAGTAATAACCTCCTGATAGCCGAAACGCTTCTGAATCTTGCGAAGCATGTCTTGCAAACGTAGGCGCAACTCCGTACCCTTTGGCAACCAGATAGGCAAACCCTTGCCAACGCGGTCAGAAAACATGAACAGTTCCATCTCTTTACCAATCTTGCGATGGTCGCGCTTCTTAGCCTCTTCAAGCATCTGAAGGTATTCGTCAAGCATCTTCTTCTTTGGGAAAGAGATACCATAGATACGTGTCATCTGCTCGCGGCTTGCGTCGCCACGCCAAAAAGCACCAGCCACGCTGGTAATCTTAATAGCCTTGATAGCGCCCGTGCTAACAAGGTGTGGGCCACGACAAAGGTCGGTGAAAGAGCCCTGTGTGTATGTTGAGATAGTGCCGTCTTCAAGGTCTTGCTCTATGTGCTCGCACTTGTAGGTTTGACCGTCTGCCTTAAACTCTGCCAGTGCGTCGGCCTTAGAAACCTCGCGACGAACCACCTGCTCGTCTTTCTTCGCTAACTCGCGCATCTTCTCCTCAATCTTTGGGAAGTCGCTTTCAGAGATTACGTCGCCCTCCTTTGGCATTACATCGTAGAAAAATCCATTCTCTACGGCAGGACCGAAGCCAAACTGTATGCCTGGGTAAAGTTCTTTCAAAGCCTCTGCCAACAAGTGAGCTGAGGTGTGCCAGAAAGTGTGCTTGCCCTCGTCATCAGCGAACTTATACAGTTCAACCTTTGCGTCGGCAGTGATAGGACGATTTAACTCTACTGTTTCGCCATTAACCCCGCAAGATACAACGTCACGGGCGAGAGCAGGCGAAATGCTCTCTGCGATTTGAAGACCGGTAACTCCACTCTCGTATTCACGAACGGAGCCATCGGGAAAAGTGATTTTAACCATATACAAATTAGTTTTTTATTTAAATCAGTGTGCGAAGTTACTGCAAAACGGCGACACTGCCAAATCTTTCCTTACTTTTTGAGGTAGTGGACAAGGGTGCTCTACGCATAGTGCGTGGTTCTTACTAAGACGATTTGTCGGTTTAACTGAGACGATTTGTCGGCTCAGGTAGGACGGTTTGTCAGCTCAGTTAAGACGATTCGTCAGCTCAACTGAGACGATTTTCAGGCTCAGATTACCTTGTGCTTTGTGGTTTTTTAGGCGAAATGTAGGGTGGCTAAAAATGAAAGGGACATGTCCATGAAGACATGCCCCTTTATACCATAAATCTATACTTGAGTCTTTAACGACGAAATCTGCCGTAGCCTCTTGCCGTTACATGAAAACGTAGCGTAAGATGAAGAGCACCGTTAAGATCCAAAGAACAGGACTAATCTTTCTGATGCCGCCGGTAATGGCGTTGAGCACCGTGTAAGTAACCATGCCAAGCATGATGCCGTCAGAGATGCTATAGCAAAGAGGCATAAGGAACATTGTGGTAAAGGCTGGGATTGACTCTGAATACTCGCCCCACTCAATGTCTTTCATTGGCAGTGCCATCATAACGCCAACAATAACAAGCACTGGGCCAGTGGCGCAAGAAGGAATAGCCAGGAACAAAGGAGCGAAGAACAGCGCTACGCCAAACAGCAGTGCGACTACGAACGAAGTAACTCCCGTGCGACCGCCTTCGGCAACGCCAGCAGCGCTCTCGATGTAAGTGGTTGTAGTGGAAGCGCCAACACATGCACCTGCAACGGTTGCTACAGCATCTGCCATAAGCATACGGCTTATGCCATCTACGCGACCGTTTTTATCAACCATGTTGGCACGAACAGAAACACCAACGACCGTGCCAATGGTGTCGAACATATCAATGAAAAGGAACGTTACGACAACAACGAGCAGATCCCAG
>CAZPNJ010000106.1:0-3178 GCA_964587765.1 uncultured Prevotella sp. | reverse complement strand
AGTATATTGCCCCATTCAAACTGGCAGAGTATTGGCGCTACCGAAGGAGGAGTATCAACCACGCCGTCAAACTGAGTAACGCCGAAAGGAATACCGATTATTGTAGTCAGAAGTATGCCGAACAGCAGTCCGCCACGTATCTTACGGATAATCATAACCGAAGTGATGATGAAGCAGAATATTGCCAACAGCGAAGAGGTTGTGCCAAGGTTACCAAGCGTAACAGAGGTTGCCTCGCTTGAAACGACTATGCCAGCCGACTTCAAGCCGATAAAGGCGATGTAAAGTCCGATACCTGCGCCAATGGCACGCTTTAGTGCCAACGGAATTGTATTGACAATGGCCTCGCGCACATTGGTAATGGTAAGCAGAATAAAGATAACGCCCTCTATCAACACTGCCGTAAGGGCAAAGCGCCAGTCGTAGCCCATGCCAAGGCAAACGGTGTAAACGAAAAAGGCGTTAAGTCCCATGCCGGGAGCAAGTCCGAAAGGCTTCTTGGCATAAACCGCCATAACCAATGTGCCAACTACGGCTGCCAAAACCGTTGCGGTGAAAACCGACTCAGTGGGCATGCCCTGTGAAGATAATGCGCTAAACACACTGGGGTTTACGGCAAGTATATATGCCATAGTCAAAAAGGTGGTAATGCCAGCCAGCACTTCAGTGCGAAGGTTGTGGCGCTGAGCGTCAAAACCGAAAAGGCTGCTAAGTAATGCGTTTCGTGTCATATATAAGTTATTTGTTGTAAGAATTTGATTGGTTTACATAATAAGAGCGTTAAAACTGCCACTTAACGCCAAGACATGGGCGCACCCAAAGGTCTTTACCTGTAGCGAAGTTGTTACTGATTTCAACCTCGCCGCCAATGTTGAGGTTATCCACACCGAAGTGCTGACCTACCTGATACCATACCTGTGGCTCGGTTATGAACACGGTGTGAGCGGTTTTGCGGTCGGCATCGTCATAAGCGCCATTACGATATGCGAACACTGTGTGATTCTCCCACCAGAAGTCGGCGAAGCCGGTGAACTGAAGTCCTTTTACGCCAAACAAGTCTTTCATGCCCCACACGACGGTAAACTGCATGGGCACTTCCTGGTCGGTGCTCTCGATAGTCTTGTAAAGAGCTTTTAGGTTAAGTGTGTTCTTGAAGTCCTTTGAGTGAATGAAATAGTCAACACCAAAGAGCCAAGCGTTGTTAATGGTGTAGTTCTTATACACGCCACCGTTATACTCAACTTGCAGACTGAGAGGCGAAAGCGCCGTGTTCTGCCAGAAGTTCAGACAGCGGGCAATCTCGGCGTAAGTGCCACTTGGAGCGTGAGTGTGCTTGCCGTCAGAGCCTTTGCTCTTAAAGTCGTGATCAACGAAGAAATAAGTGTTACCCCATTTGTCGCCATAGAATCCCTCAAGAGTGGTAGTGGCGTGCTCTCGGTCTTTGCCGAGGTCGTAAAAAACTTGAATGTTGGTCTGAGCCATAACAGGCTTCGCCATCATAACCATGGCGATGACCGCAATCGTAAATAGCTTTTTCATGAAATAAAGAATTTTATGTGTTTATTGATTTATTTGTCCTTTGGAAGTAGCATGTTCAGTACTACGCCTATTACCGCCGCCAAACCAATGCCTGACAGGGTGAAAGTGCCCCATGACAGAGCGGCGCCACCTATGCCGGTGGTTAGCGTAACGGCAACTATTATTATGTTACGCGTTTGTGAGAGGTTTACCTTGCTGTTTATAAGGTTTTCCACGCCTACGTTGGCTATCGTGCCGAAGAGTAGTAGCATGATGCCACCAAGAACCGCCACGGGTATGCTTTGTAAGAAAGCGCTGACTTTGCCTACGACTGAGAATATTATCGCCGTTATGGCGGCTATGCGCATTACAACAGGTGACGTGACCTTAGTTATTGACATGGCACCAGTTACCTCTGAGTAGGTCGTTTCTGGAGGACCACCCAACAAACCTGACACTAAGCATGCCACGCCGTCGCCGAGCATGGTGCGATGGATGCCAGGCTCTTTTACGAAGTCTTTGTCAACTACTGCGCTCACGGCGTAAACGTCGCCGATATGCTCAATGACGGGCGCTATTGCCACGGGAATCATGTAAATGATTGGCGCCCACGATATCTCTGGCTTCACGAAATTGGGCAACTGAAACCAGTTGGCGCTTGTCACTTTGCTAAAGTCTATAAGTTCGGGGAAGAAAATGAGCGTAGCTAAATAGCCTGCGACAATTCCGCCAATAACGGGTATTAATTTCAGTAAGCCACGCCCGAAGGTAAGTATGAGTATTGATGTTAGTAGTGAGATGCCCGCGATTATCCAATTTTGACTGGCGTTGTTAACAGCGCTGCCCGAAAGGGATAAGCCGATAAGCATTATTACAGGGCCGACAACCACGGGCGGGAAAAGTTTTTCGATAAGCTTTCGCCCCTGCAACTTAACCAAGGCGCTCATAACAAAGTAAACCGCTGCAACGCCCACCATGCCGCCTAAAGCCCCAGCCAATCCATACATCTTAGTGGCCTCAAGAATGGGGGCTATGAAAGCGAAACTACTGCCCAAGAATATTGGTACTTTGCCTTTAGTTATTAGATGAAACAAAAGCGTGCCTACGCCCGCCGTGAATAATGCTACCGCAGGGTCGATTCCTATAAGAAGCGGCACAAGCACCGTTGCGCCAAATGCCACGAAAAGGAATTGTACCCCAACGACGCCCTTCCTTATGGGCGATAAATGTTGCTCTTCCATTTTGTTTTAATTGTTAGTAATCGTAAAAATATGTGCAAAGGTAATAACATTAAACAAAAAGAGAGGAACTTCACGTGGAAATTCCTCTCTTCGAATATGTGAATTATGAAAAATCTATCAGATTATTCACCCTTCTCCATTTTAGCTTTGAGCTCTGCGAGAGCGTCAATATCACCAAGAGAAGTACCAGCAGCAACGTTGTTTACCTGAACAGCGTCGTTCTTCTTAGCTGAGTGCTGGCGGCGTGGCTTGATGTCATCCTTAACCTCTTCGAATGTGCGGCTGTGTGAAAGGATGATGCGGCGAGTTTCCTTAACGAACTCGATTACAACGAAGTCGAGCTCTTCGCCCTGCTGAGCCTGTGTGCCGTCTTCCTTAACAAGGTGCTTTGGAGTAGCGAAGCCTTCACCACCCTCGTT
>CAZPNJ010000105.1:5329-6991 GCA_964587765.1 uncultured Prevotella sp. | reverse complement strand
CGCTTGCTTAACTCAGTAGCCAATTTCATACGCTGACTCTCACCACCAGAAAGGGTAGTGGAGGGTTGACCAAGTTTGATGTAGCCCAAGCCTACGTCTTGAATAGTCTTTATCTTATGCAGAATGTTGGGTACGTTTTCAAAGAACTCAACGGCTTGGTTTACCGTCATGTCAAGAACGTCGGCTATACTTTTGCCTTTATATCTGACTTCAAGAGTTTCTCTATTGTATCTTTTGCCATGACACACTTCGCACGGAACCATTACGTCTGGCAGGAAGTTCATTTCAATGGTTTTATAGCCATTGCCTCCACAAGTTTCACATCTGCCACCCTTCACATTGAAAGAGAAGCGACCAGGTTTGTAGCCTCTAATCTTTGCTTCGGGCAACTCTACGAAAAGTGAGCGTATATCACTGAATACGCCTGTGTATGTTGCAGGGTTTGAACGTGGTGTTCTGCCTATAGGGCTTTGGTCCACGTTTACAACTTTGTCTATATATTCAATGCCTTCAACAGACGTGTATGGCATAGGCTTCTTTAGTGATTTATAGAAGTGCTGTGACAGTATTGGCTGTAGTGTCTCATTAATAAGCGTGGATTTGCCAGAACCTGAAACACCTGTTACTACAATTAGTTTGCCAAGTGGAAACTCAACATCAACATTCTTTAAGTTATTGCCTTTCGCTCCACGAATCCACAAGCTTTTGCCATTACCCTTACGTCTTTCGGCTGGAATGGCAATCTCTTTAACGCCATTAAGATAATCAGATGTCAGGGTGTGCTGCTTCATCATGTCGCTGGGTGTGCCTTGAAATACCACTTCACCACCTTTGCGACCTGCCTTTGGACCAATGTCAACGATATAGTCGGCTGCAAGCATCATATCTTTGTCGTGCTCTACAACGATAACAGTGTTTCCCAAATCTCGCAGCTCTTTCAATGATTTTATAAGTCGTTCATTGTCGCGCTGATGAAGCCCAATGCTTGGCTCATCAAGAATATACAGCACGTTAACCAACTGTGAACCTATCTGTGTGGCTAAACGTATGCGCTGACTTTCACCACCCGAAAGCGAAGCTGAAGGTCTGTTCAGCGCAAGATAGTCCAAACCAACGTCGAGAAGGAAGTTTACACGAGTGCGAAGTTCCTTTAATATTTCGGTAGCAATCTTTCGCTGTTGTGGTTCAAGTTGCGACTCTATACTGTCTAACCATTCTTTAAGTTCTATAATATCAAGATTGGCAACCTCTGATATATTCTTATTGCCTATCTTATATGACAGAGATTCGCGCTTTAGTCGTTGGCCATGACAGTCAGGACATTCAACCGTTGCCATAAACTGTTCTGCCCAACGTTGACTCTTAGCAGAATCGTCCATTTCAAGAATAGAGTTTATGTATTTCATAAGACCGTCATAGCTTACGAAATAGTCAGAGGAAGTATGCACAACCTCTTTAGGTATTCTTATATCGCTGAGAGTTCCGTAGAATATTTCATTGACAGCTTCCTTTGGAATGTCCTTGAAAGGTGTCTTTAGTGTGCAGTCATATTCATGAAGTATGGTATCAATCTGCCAAAATATCATTTGGTTCTTGTATTTGCCAAGCAGTTCAATGGCCCCTTCGTATATACTTTTCTTGTCGTCAGGAATAACCTTTTTA